>CALWBC010000157.1 GCA_944375755.1 uncultured Mediterraneibacter sp.
TCATTTTCGTAAACCGGCATATATTCGCCCGGTCTGGTTTCTTCCACAATGCTGTACTTCCAGCGGCAGGGATGGGTACAGGCTCCCTGATTGGCATCCCGGCCTGTGAAGAAATTGCTGAGCAGGCAGCGGCCGGAATAGGAAATGCACATGGCCCCGTGGACGAAACTCTCGATCTCCAGTTCGTCCGGAATCCGGCTGCGGATTTTCTTTATTTCTTTCAGGGAAAGCTCCCTGGCGGAAACCACCCGCTTCGCTCCCTGCTGATACCAGAACAGGTAGGTACCGTAATTGGTATTGTTGGCCTGGGTGCTGATATGCAGCTCCATATCGGGAAGAACTTCCTTGGCAATCATAAACACGCCGGGATCGGAGATGATCAGAGCATCCGGCTGCACCCCTTTTAACTCCTCAAAATACGCGCGCACGCCATCCAAATCTGCATTGTGCGCCAGGATATTGGCCGTCACATAAACCTTTACGCCCCGCTCATGGGCAAACGAAACGCCCTCTTTCATCTCCTGCAGAGAGAAATTCTTGGCCTTGGCGCGAAGCCCGAAGGCTTCCCCGCCGATGTATACTGCGTCGGCGCCAAAGATTACGGCAGTCTTTAATACTTCCAGGCTGCTGGCCGGAATCAATAATTCAGGGTGTCGTCTCATATCATACTATCCTTTCTTCTTTGTACTGACCGCCACACCGTCCCCGATGGGAATCAGGGAGGTGACCAGTCCTTCCGTATGTTTCAATGTATATAAATATTCCCGCATGCGGCTGTGTATGGTGCGGTTCCTTCTGGTTACTGCAAAGCGGGATTCCATGATATCCCCATCCTGAAAGATATTATCGGAAATCAAAAGTCCGCCGTCCCCCAGCAGGCGCATAATCTCAGGGAAAAAATGAATATACTGTCCTTTGGCTGCATCCATGAAAATCAAATCATAGGGGCCGGACAGGCGGGACAGCCACTCCATGGCGTCCCCCTCCAGCAGGGTGATCGCCTGTTCTTTTCCGGCACGCCGGAAATTCTCCCTGGCCACGGGAATCCGGGGTTCATATTTTTCAATGGTGGTGATGGCAGCCCCCTCGGGCATGGCTTCACTCATGATAATAGCAGAATAGCCGACCGCAGTCCCCACTTCCAGAATCTGCATCGGCTTTGCGAAGGAAACAAAAAATTTCAGCAGACTGGCCGTCTCACTGCGGATGATGGGCACACGGTCTGCCAGCGCCTCTTTCTTTATCTGTTCGCTGACCGCACTTCCCGGCTGTTCCAGCGAATTGATATAAGCGGTGATTCTCTCATTCACAATCATGCCATTTCCTCTCTTTTGACGTGTCCGTCCGTTCTCAAGACGCTCTCAAGGGAGGCATCTTTTCCAATCCATTCGGGGGACCGGCCTCATCGCCATGCGCCGGTCCCGCCATGGAAAAAATCCTCCCTCACATGTCCGTTACTGATTGACTTCCATAATAATCGGCAGAATCATCGGATTTCTCTTCATCTTCTTCCACAGATAATCTCCCAGACTGTCTCTGATCTCATTTTTGATCCTGCTCCAGTCGCAGGTACCCTTTGCCAGGCACTCATCCACTGCCATGGTCACCACATCGTGGGCTTCTTCCATGAGATTTTCCGATTCTCTCACATATACAAATCCTCTGGATACAATATCCGGCCCTGCCAACAGCTGATTGCTGTATTTTTCCAGCGTCAGCACGACGATGATGATACCATCCTGGGAAAGATTCTGGCGGTCGCGAAGGACAATATTTCCCACATCGCCCACGCCCAGGCCATCCACCAGGATGCCTCCATGGGTCACCTGATCCACCACTGCCGCGCCTTCCTGTCCCACTTCCAGCACATCACCGGAATTCAGCATAAAGATCTGATCCTTCGGGATCCCCAGACTCTCTGCGGTCTCCGCCTGAGCCATGCGGTGACGGTACTCGCCGTGCACCGGTACGGCATACTTGGGGCGGACCAGGGAGTAGATCAGCTTAATCTCCTCCTGACAGGCATGGCCGGACACGTGGGTATCCTGGAAGATGACATTGGCCCCCTTCATGACCAGCTCGTTGATCACCTTGGACACGGCTTTTTCATTGCCGGGGATCGGATTGGAACTGAAAATGACCAGATCTCCCGGGTTGATGGAAACCTTCTTATGGATGGACGCAGCCATACGGGACAGCGCCGCCATGGCTTCTCCCTGGCTTCCAGTCGTGATCAGCACCGTCTTTTCCTCGGGATAATTCCGAAGCTGCTCGATATCAATCAGTGTCCCCTCCGGGATTTTAATGTATCCCAGCTCGCTGGCGATGCCGATGATATTCACCATACTGCGGGCTTCGACAGCGACGATTGGGCCGTATGTGTACGCGGTATTGATGATCTGCTGCACACGGTCCACATTGGACGCGAACGTGGCGATGATGATTCTCTGATTCAAATGTTCCGCAAAGATATGATCAAATGTTTTTCCCACCGTTCGCTCCGACATGGTAAATCCGGGCCGCACTGCGTTGGTACTGTCACACAACAGGGCCAGCACCCCTTTCTTGCCCAGCTCGCCGAACCGCTGCAGATCTGCACTGTCCCCAAAGACAGGCGTATAATCAATCTTAAAGTCGCCGGTGTGGATGATGATTCCGGCCGGAGTGAAGATGGCCAGAGCCGCCGCATCGGCGATGCTGTGGTTGGTTCGGATAAATTCTACCCGGAATGCCCCCACATTCACAGACTGTCCGTAACGGATGACTTTCCGCTTCACGGAACGCATCATATTGTGTTCCTTCAGTTTGCTTTCAATGATGGCCATGGTCAGCTTGGTGGCATAAATCGGCATATTCAGTTCCCGAAGAATGTACGGGATAGCGCCGATGTGGTCTTCATGACCATGGGTGATAAAAAGGCCTTTGATCTTATCCGCGTTCTGTTTCAGATACGTGACATCCGGAATCACCAGATCGATTCCAAGCATATCATCACTGGGGAAGGACAGACCGCAGTCCACCACGATGATATTGTCTCCGAACTCAAATGCGGTCATATTCATCCCAATCTGTTCCAGGCCTCCCAGTGGAATGATTTTCACTGTTTTTGTTGCATCTTCTGCCATTGTTGTTCTCAAAAAATAACACCTCCGTTAAAATCCTGCACCAGAAACGCAGAACCAAAAAAAGGTTCTGTTTCCTGACCAGCTTTATGTATTTCTTCGCTCATAATCTCAAAATAGAAACGCTTTGCAGACAGCTTTCCCTCCAACGCTTTTCCGATACGTTCCATTAACTGCCCTGAAAAGGAAAGAGACATCCACGATCCGTTTGCAAACCTCTCCGGCGAGGTCAAAGGATATCCACATCGTCCATTAACTGAGCAAACACCTTGGACAAGGCATCCAGTTTTTCTTCGTCTTCCACCATCTCATAGACGGCTTCGGCCTCTCCTTCTTTGGAAGTATCCTGAAGGATATAGCACTCCGCCTCTTCTTCCTCTGAATCCGTAACCAGAAGATAATTCGTCCCGCTTATTTTGGTCTCCTCCAGCACAAAAAACTCCACGTCTCCGTCTTCTGTATGAAACACTATCTTTTCTTCCATTTTTCTATCCTCATTTCCGTGCAGCGGCCTCATCCGCGCGGATCTCCCGCTGCCTGGCTTCATCCGTCTCTTTTTATTTCTCTCGGTCCATTCCCTGCGCATCCAGATATCCCTGCAGAATCAATGACGCGGCAATCTGATCAATATATGCTTTTCGGTTCTCTCTGCGCACGCTGCTCTCAATCAGCGTACGTTCGGCCGCAACCGTGGTCAAACGCTCATCCCAAAGCACCACAGGAAGACCGGTACGCCTTTCCACCATGGAGCGAAACTCCATCGTCTTTTCTGCCCGGTCTCCCAATGAATTATTCATATTTTTCGGCAAACCTAAGACAATGGATTCCACTTCATACTCTTTTACCAACTCTTCAATGCGCGCCAACGTCTTGCGCAGCTTATTCTCCTCTTTGCGAACAATGGTCTCCACTGTCTGTGCTGTAATTTTCAACGGATCGCTGACTGCGACCCCCACCGTTTTTGAACCATAATCCAGTCCCAATATGCGCATTTATCCTACCTGCGTTCCTGTCTGACACTGGTCCGTCTCTTATGCTTCCAGCTTGGTATCAATATATGTTCTCACCAATTCTTCCAGTATTTCATCCCGTTCCACTTTCATAATCAGGCTTCTGGCATTCCTGTGGCTGGTAATATAGGTCGGATCCCCTGACATAATATAGCCCACAATCTGGCTGACAGGATTGTATCCTTTCTCTTTTAATGCATCGTAAACCTCTGCCAGAACTTCGCTGACGCCCATCCGCTTCTGCGGCGTTCTGATAAACTGTGTATTTGAATCTGCCATAATTCCCACGTCCTTATTCTTGAGATTAATCCCTAATACTGTTATTGTAATACATAACCCTACATTCGGCAAGCTGTTTTTTCCCTCTTTTTTCCACAATTCCAACAGACTGCCGTCTCATTTTTCCATTATTCTCCCTCTTCCAGCAGGACAATCCCTTCTTCCAGCATGCCGACAGCCCTGGCCCTCACCATGCGGTTGGCGTATGCCTCCTGTGCCTGACCCGCGGGAATGGGATATGCCGCTTTGACGTATTCTTTGGAGTGTCCCAGCATGTAGTCGCCCCGGTCTGTATGAAGCATACTCTCCAGAAGAATCGTCATGTCCGTTCCGATAAAAGAGTTTCGATATTCGTCGGACATCTTCTTTTCCATCTGCAGCAAAAGACTGCTCCGCTTCGTCTTCACGGATTCCGGAATCTGATTCTCCATCCCCGCAGCCCTTGTGCCTTTTCGGGGCGAATACTTGAAAATATGCATTTCATAGAACTTTACTTTTTCCAGAAACGCTCTGGTCTGTTCAAACTCTTCCTCGGTCTCCCCCGGAAAGCCCACGATGACATCCGTCGTAATGGCAGGATGATCAAATACCGAGCGCAGAATCTCACATCTTTCTAAGTATTCCCCCGTCGTGTAGTGTCTATTCATCCGTTTCAGCACTGCATCGCATCCGCTTTGAAGAGAAAGGTGAAAATGGGGACAGATTTTTTCCATTTTTCCCAGTGCCTCGGCAAATTCTGCGGTCACGATGCGCGGTTCCAGGGACCCCAGCCGTATCCGCTCAATTCCCCGGATATCGTGGATACGCGTAATCAAATGCAGGAGCCCGTCTTCTTCCTTCCAGTCCTTTCCATAGGAACTGAGGTGGATGCCGGTCAGGACAACCTCCTTGATGCCCTCCTCTGCCAGTCGGCAAATCTCCGCCGCCACGTCATCGGCTCTCCTGCTGCGGATCCGTCCCCGCGTATAGGGAATGATGCAGTAACTGCAGAACTGGTTGCACCCGTCCTGCACTTTGATGTACGCTCTGGTGTGGTCCGTCACGGTCCCCAGTTCCAGTTCCTCATATGCCTTCTCCTCTCCGATATTGACCACGGCATCGGTTTTTCTGCCCTCCAGATAATCGGCCAGGATGGTCACCAATTCCTTCTTTCTATTGTTTCCGATCACCAGATCTGCTCCCTTATCCTGAACCGCTTTCTCCGGATCCGCCTGGACATAACATCCCACCGCCACAACCACGGCATCGGGATTCATCTTCCTGGCCCTGCGAAGCATTTGGCGCGACTTATGATCCGCCATATTCGTTACCGAACAGGTATTAATAATATAGACATCCGCGCCTTTATCAAACGGCACAATCTCATATCCGCCGTCCCGCATCATCTGCTCCATGGCATCCGTCTCATAGGTATTTACCTTACATCCCAGCGTGTGAAACGCTGCCCTCATCTTCCTCTCCATTTTTTTCTCTCCATTCTTTCTATAAATAAATCCCACCCGTCACTGCCGTCTCTGAACTTCCCGCACCGGTCGATTTTTTCGCTGCCCGACCGAATCTTACGCGCCTTCTGCCCGCTTCTGCACGAAAAATGCGCATACAAAAATTAATCTGGTTTTCTATTGACTTTTTTATCGATATTTCTATTGACTTTTTTATCTATAATCGTTAGTATTAAGATAGAGTTTGCCAGAAGTTTGAAATCGCGCAAACAATAATGATAGTAGGAGGGTACACATTATGACCACCGTAAAGATTTCTTTAAACTCAATTGATAAAGTAAAATCATTTGTAAACGATCTGACAAAGTTTGATACAGATTTCGATCTGGTATCCGGCAGATACGTGATTGATGCAAAATCCATCATGGGAATTTTCTCCCTGGATTTATCCAAGCCGATTGATTTGAACATTCATGCGGAAAACAATGTTGATGAAATCTTATCCGTTCTGGATCCATACATCATCAAATAATTCCGTCGGATGACGTTCTTCAAAATAGGGTGCTGCAACACACGCCACGCGTTTTGCAGCACCCTATTTCCATCTTCCCGCCGGCGGCGGTTACGCTTCGCAAAGCACCACTTCGGCTGTCTCAATGGCGGTTTTTACCATCTCGTCAATCTTTTCTTCCAGTTTTTTCTCCGATGCCCGGATCACATTCACATTCGGCTTTGTCACCGGATGTTTTGCCACGAAAATGGTACAGCAATCCTCAAAGGGCTGAATGGAAGTCTCAAAGGTTCCAATCTTTTCCGCCAGCTCCACAATCTCCTGTTTATCAAAACCGATGACCGGACGGAATACCGGCATGGTGCAGACTTCATTGGTCGCAGCCAGACTCTGCATGGTCTGAGAAGCCACCTGTCCGATGCTTTCCCCTGTCACCAATCCCAGCGCGCCGGTCTGTTCGGCAATGGCTTGCGCGATGCGCATCATGTAGCGGCGCATGATGATCGTCAGTTCATCGTGGGGACACTTATCATAGATATAAAGCTGAATATCTGTAAAGTTCACAATATGAAGCTTAATCGGGCCTGCATAAGCAGACTCCAGGCGGGCCAGGTCAACCACTTTTTCTTTCGCCCGCTCGCTTGTATACGGCGGCGCGTGGAAGTAAACCGCCTCGATCTCCACGCCGCGCTTTGCGATCATATATCCGGCCACCGGGCTGTCGATTCCCCCGGATAAGAGCAGCATGGCGCTGCCGTTTGTCCCTACCGGCATCCCGCCCGGTCCCGGGATAATCTCTGAGTACAGATAAACCTCTTCCCTGATCTCTACATTCAGTCTGATGTCCGGATTATGCACATCTACTCTCATCTCCGGATAAGCGTCAAGCACCGCTTCTCCCAGCGCGCAGTTGATCTCCATGGAGTTCACCGGATATCTCTTATTCGCCCGTCTCGCCTCAACTTTAAATGTCTTATTTCCCTCCGGGTACATTTCGCCCACATAGACGACCACGTCTTTTTTCAGTTCTTCCAGCTCTTTCACCGGTTTTCTCACTACAGGGCAGATCCCTACAATACCAAAGACCTTCTTAAGGCTCTCAACGGTCTCTTCATAATCATAGCCGCCCTCGCAGTCCACATACACTCTCCCGTGGCACTTATGAACAAGGAACTCACCGTCCACATTCTGGAGCACATAGCGGATCTGACGCACGAGAGCGTCCTCAAACATATAGCGGTTCTTCCCTTTGATTCCGATCTCACCGTATTTAATCAAAAATGAATGGAATGTCATGATTCTCTCCTTTATCTTCCTGCGGCAGACGCCGCGCAGACGCCTCCCGGGGCCGCATCCGGCCCGTCAGCGCCGTGTAAATTTCCGAAGCGTCGGTACACAATTATATAATGTTTCCAGAGTATAGTCAATTTCTTCTTTTGTTGTAAATTCTGACATGCTGAATCTAAGCGTGGCGTCCAGATACTCCCTGGGCGCGCCTATGGCTTTGAGCACTCCGCTGACCGCCGGGTGATTGGACGAGCAGGCGGATCCTGAAGAGACATAGATTCCCTTGTCCTCCAGCGTATGCAGAAGCACCTCGCTTCGGACGCCGCCGATCCCCGCGCTGACAATATGGGGCGCGCCGCCCTCATCTGTCATCCCGTGCACCACAGTATGCTCAATTTTCCTGAGGCCTTCTATAAAATATTCTTTCAGCTCCCTCATCAACGCCGTCTTCATTTCCAGATCCTGATAGATCATCTTTGACGCCAGAGCAAGACCTGCAATGCCCGGCACATTCTCTGTACCGGAGCGGATATCTCTCTGCTGGCCGCCTCCGAAGAGAATCGGATGGATCTTCACCCGGCTGTCAATATAGAGAAATCCCACACCCTTCGGTCCGTGGATCTTGTGTCCGCTGGCGGAGAGAAGATCGATCCCCATTCTCTTCGGCCAGATCCGATATTTCCCGAATCCCTGGACCGCGTCAGTATGGAAGAGAATGGACGGGTTGTACTGCTTGACACACCGCACCGCTTCCTGGATGGGCTGAATTGTTCCCACCTCATTGTTTACATACATAACGGATACAAGTATTGTCTCCGGGCAGAGCGCTTCTTTCAGGGCATCCATCCGGATTCTCCCGTATTCGTCCACAGGCAGGTAAGTCACCCGGAATCCTTCCTCCTCTTCCAGATACCGCATTGTATTGAGTATGGCAGGATGCTCGATGGAGGAAGTGATCAGATGGTTTCCTCTGCGGCGGTTTGCCCGGGCGCATCCGATCAGCGCTAGATTATCGCTCTCAGTGCCGCCCGATGTGAAGAAGATCTCTTTCGCGTTCACTTTTAAAAGTTTTGCAATAGTCTCCTTCGCATCCCGTATATAGTGCTCTGCCTCCACTCCCTTGCGGTACAGAGACGACGGATTCCCATAATCCCGGCACATGACTTTATATACCAGTTCCCCCACTTCCGGATAGCACCGGGTTGTGGCGGAATTATCCAGATAAACTTCCATAGTTCCTTTCCTTTTCCTTCTTCTTTCTTACTAATAAATTATGCACGTCACGCCGAACAGGTCAAACCTCAGCTCCGGCCCGCAGGTCCTTGCTATGATTCCGGCAGGGCCGCGCCGCACTCCAGATGATACATCAGGATAGACAGCGCTGTAAGCCCGGCTGTCTCTGTTCTTAAGATCCGTTTTCCAAGGCTTATGGGAAAAGCTCCCGCCTCCCTGGCGCGTTCTACTTCCGCTTCCTCAAAGCCGCCTTCCGGTCCGATAAATACGCCCACAGACTCTCCCGGCCGGATCTTCCGGATCATGCGGACAGTCCCCTCCATTCCCTCTTCCAGTTCATAAGGGATCAGGATGACGTCCAGCTCCGACGCCAGTTCCAGCGCCTGCTCAAATGTCCTCACACTCCGGATCTTAGGGACGATGCCTCTGCCGGACTGTTCAGCCGCGCTCTTTGCGATCGCCTGCCACCGCTCCTGCTTCCTGGCCGCTTTCTTCTCATCCAGTTTTACTACCGAGCGCTTCGCCGCAAACGGAACGACCGTATATACCCCCAGTTCCACAGCCTTCTGTACAATCCACTCCATCTTGTCCCCTTTGGGAAGCCCCTGAAACAGCCAGATTCTGGACGGAAGCTCTGTATCCGAATCCAGCGTCCGGAACACATCCAGCACCGCGCGTCCCTCTTCGTAGCGGTTCACACAGCACAGATAGGTTTTTCCGCTCCCGTCACAGATCCGCACGTCCTCTCCGGGTTTCATGCGGAGTACATTTTTCATATGATTTACATCAGAACCTGAAAGAGAAATCTGATCCTTTCCGATCCATGAATGTTCTGCAAAAAACTGCTGCATTTTTTGTCTCCTTATTCTTGTAACAGTTCAGTTATCAGGAATGGCCTGGGCCAAGCTGACGCTTATTCTTTCTTCTGAGCCGTCACACAGACCCACTCGCCCTGATATGTCACATCCAGCACGTTAAGCCCGGCTTTCTTCACCGCATCCACCACAGTCTGCTCCTTGTCGTCAATAATTCCGCTTGTAATATAGATGCCGCCCGGTTTTAACTGATTCACAATCACCGGCGTCAGCTCCACAAGAACATCGGCAAGTATATTCGCCGCAACGATGTCATAGCAGTTATAGCCGGCCTTCTCCTGTATCGCTTCGTCATCAATCAGATTTCCGATCATCACTTCGTACCGGTCTTTCGTGATTCCGTTTACCTCCATATTTTCATGCGTTGCATCTATCGCACACGGGTCAAGGTCTGTTCCCACAGAATAGGCCGCCCCAAATTTCAGTGCCAGCATTCCCAGAATACCGCTGCCACAGCCCACATCCAGAATCTTTGTATCTTTTGTCACGTATTTCCTGATCTGGCGGATACAGAGCTGGGTTGTCTCATGCATTCCTGTACCGAAGGCAGTTCCCGGATCAATGTGGATCACCATCTTATCCTGATCTTCCGGCTTTACCTCCTCCCAGGAAGGAATAATCAGGATATCATCCACATAGAACTGGTGGAAGTACTGTTTCCAGTTATTCACCCAGTCCACATCCTCTGTCTCTGACTCTTCGATCAGGCACTCTCCCACGTCCACATATTCGGACATCTCCTTTAACTCTCTTCGCACATCGGAAAGGATCTTCTCCTGCTCCTCCTCCGGCTCCAGGTAAAAGCTTAAGTATGCCGTTCCGTCATCTTCCTCAATCTC
>CALWBC010000158.1 GCA_944375755.1 uncultured Mediterraneibacter sp.
CGGCTCACTCCGATATCAATAAAATCCCAGGGGAATAGCTCGTCCTTCTCTCTTTTGCGGAGATTGTAAAACGCAATGTCCAGCCCCGTGTTTTCAAATGCCTGCATCCACAGATCATTGTGAAAGCTCTCGGTCCAGGAATCAAAGAGACATCCCAGACGGTAGGCCTCCTCGATGACCTTCCCGACTTTCCGGTCCCCTCTGGCCATAACACCTTCGAGTACCGTGCCGTCAGCATCATGCCAGTTGTACTTCAGGCTTTTCCGGTTTAACTGGGCCTGAAACTCGTCCTTAACAAGGAATGCGCGCCGTGAATACTCTTCAGACGTGCACATGGAGGCCCACTGGAACGGTGTGAACGGCTTCGGCACAAAGAAGGAAGAGCTTGCGGTGATCTGGCATTTTCCGTGACGGTTCTCCTTTGGAATCTCATAGTAGCGCCGTGCGACCCGATCGGACAGCCTTGCGATCTCTTTCATATCCTCTTCTGTTTCCGTAGGAAGACCCAGCATAAAATAGAGTTTTACCTTTGTCCATCCTCCCTCAAAGGCCTGTCCGGCTCCGTCCAGGATATCCTCCTCGGTGAGCCCTTTGTTGATCACATCTCTCATGCGCTGCGAACCGGCTTCCGGCGCAAAAGTCAGACTGCTCTTGCGGATATCCTGTACTTTGCTCATCACGTCCAGAGAAAAGGCGTCAATGCGCAGGGAAGGCAGAGAGATATTAATCCCCTTGTCCTTGAACTCATCAATCAGGAATGTAACCAGCTCCTGAAGCTGTGAGTAATCACTGGAACTCAGGGAGCTTAATGAGATTTCCTCATGGCCGGTGCTTTTCAGCATCTCCCTGGCATATTCTTTCAGGCGCTCTACATCCCGCTCTCTTGTGGGACGATAGATCATCCCCGCCTGGCAGAATCTGCATCCGCGTATACATCCCCTCTGGATCTCGAGAACAACCCGGTCCTGGGTGGCCTTGATAAAGGGAACTACCGGCTTCATGGGATAAGACGCCCCTGTGACATCCATAACAACCTGCTTTTTCACCTTCGCAGGCGCATGGGAATTATTCGGGACAAATGATTTCAGTGTTCCGTCTTCATGATACTCCACATCATAGAATTGGGGAACATAGAGCCCTTCAATCTGCGCCGCACGTTCCAGAAACTGCTGCCTGCTGCCGCCTGCTTTTTTCCACTCCTTGTAGGCATCAAGAAGTTCATCGTATGCGGTCTCCCCTTCGCCGATATAAAAGATATCAAAAAACTCCGCCAGCGGCTCCGGATTGTAGGTGCAGGGACCGCCGCCGATGACGAAAGGATCTTCCAGGGTACGTTCCGATGCGTGGAGCGGGATGCGCGAGAGCTCCAGTACCTGCAGAATATTCGTATAGCACATTTCAAACTGGATTGTAATGCCCAGAAAGTCGAAATTCCGGACCGGATCCTGGGACTCCAGGGCAAAAAGAGGAATCTGCTTTTCCCGCATCACTTTGTCCAGATCTGTCCATGGCGAGTAGACTCTCTCGCACCAGACATCCTCTCTCTGGTTAAACATGTCATAGAGGATCTGGATTCCCAGGTGAGACATACCGATTTCATAAACGTCCGGGAAACACATGGCAAACCGAATGTCTACTTTGGACGGATCCTTCATGACAGAGTTGACCTCACCCCCGATATAGCGGGCAGGTTTCTCAATATTTAGTAATATTTCATCATCTAAAGCTAATTTTCTCATTCTCGTTCCTTCCAAGATTTATTGCGGCGGTTCCATGAGACGGACTGCCGCAATTTATTCATTCGGAGAATATTATATATGGATTATCACGGAAATTCAACCACGTCTTTCTCAATCTGATTGACAATCTCATCACTGCTGACTTCCGCCACTTCCGTACGGTTCTGTTCCATAAAGACAAAGCAGACGAAGCAGAGAATACTGATGACCAGCCGCACAAAGAAACTGCCGCTTCCTGTTCCGGCATCCTCATCGGACGATCCCGCGCCGTACAGATCATGATAGATCCTTCCATATCGGGGATGGACCGCGGGAATCTCGCTGCTGTCCTGATAGAGTTTTCTTGTCTGGCGGAGAAGTTCGCGGCGGCGTGCTTCCGACTCGTTTATGGCGCTCATAGGATGCCTTCTTTCCATGCCCGGGAATGAAGAGAAATAAAAGCGGGCATAAGTTACTGTTCTGTTACAATAACTTATGCCCGGCAATATTCATTTAGAACGGAAGGAACGGTTTCACTACCGGTCTGCCAGCTCGTTTGTAATATCCTCCCATGTAACTCCGCGCTCCACCATGAGAACCATCGCGTGATAGAGGAAATCGGAGATCTCATATTTAATTTCTTCCGGATTCGGATTCTTCGCGGCTATGACAATTTCCGTCGCTTCCTCTCCTACCTTCTTCAGGATCTTGTCGATTCCCTTTTCAAAGAGATAATTGGTATAAGAGCCCTCCTTAGGATGCTGCCTGCGGTCGAGAATCGTGTTGTATACAGATTCAAATACCTGAAGTGGGTTCTTAGCGTCATAATCTGTTCCAACAATTGTTGTGTAGAAACAGGAACGGTTCCCTGTGTGGCATGCCGCGCCGATCTGCTCCACTTTGGCAAGGAGTGTGTCTTTGTCACAGTCCACAGCGAGAGATTTTACGTACTGGAAATGTCCTGATGTCTCGCCTTTCACCCACTGACACTGCCGGCTTCTGCTGTAGTATGTCATCCGGCCGGTTTTGACCGTATGGTCAAATGCCTCTTCATTCATATAGGCCATCATGAGAACCTCGTTTGTCTTATAATCCTGTACAATAACCGGGATCAGACCGTCAGAGTTCAGCTTGAATTCAGAAAAATCCATAATGCTCTCAAAAGAAGTCATTTTGATGCCGGCTTTGGCGCAGACCTCCTTAAACTGGTTGAAATCCATCTCCGGGTTGCTGACGAACATTCCGGAAACTCCTTTTACCCCCTCGTTTTTGAGAATGCGGAGAATTTCACTCTGTTCCATGGTGTCTGTCAGTACAACCCACGGTATTCCGGTAATATTCATAACAGAATTCATATCCAGCCTGTGCATGAAAACGATTTCCGTGCTGTATTCTTCAATCAGATGCTGCTGCTTGAACAGCGTGTCAAAATCGTTTAAAGAAACAGCGATCCTTTCCTTACCGAATCGTTTTGAAACTTCGGCGATCAGGTCGATGGAAAGTTCTTTTGAAAAGTTAAGTACTGCGCGTTTTGCCCCTGCATACAGGATTTTCTTCACATCTTCGGAGCGGCGGATATTGCCTCCGGCAATCATCGGGATGCTGATCGCACGGTTCATCTTCTTAATCAGGTCAATGGCTTCATCATGTTCATCATCCGTATGGGAAAGGTCAAACACGATCAGCTCATCCGCGCCTTTTTCACAGTATTGTTTTGCCAGAGAGATGACATCATCCGATATAACAGCCGGATCGTCAAACCATCTGACGGCTTTGCCCCCGTCGATAAAAATGCAGGGGGTCAGTCTCTTATAGCTCATGT
>CALWBC010000159.1 GCA_944375755.1 uncultured Mediterraneibacter sp.
TTGCCTTTTTCCAGAAGTTTTTAAAGGAGACCGGAATTCTGGATAATCTGGAAGCCAAAGGCATTCAGGAGGGCGATACGGTGCGGATGTACGGCCTTCAGTTTGATTATTACAAGTAAATGAAATGAGTTTCAGATATCATAATTAAAGGAGAATCCATATGACGACAAAACAGCGGGCATATTTAAAGAGCCTTGCAATGAAGATCGATCCCATTTTTCAGATCGGTAAATCAAGCATGTCACCCGGACTTACAGAGGCGATTTCAGAGGCTCTCGAGGCACGGGAGCTGATCAAAATCAGTGTTCTGAACAACTGTGCGGATGATCCCCGCGAACTGGCGGAAATCATCGCAGAGCGCACGAGATCCCAGATCGTCCAGGTGATCGGGAAAAAGATCGTTCTCTATCGTGAAGGGAAAGACGACAAGAAGAAAATCATGCTTCCGCTCTGATCTTACAGATTACGGCGGACCAGACATACAGGGCAGCATGGAGACAGATGTGTCCGTGCTGCCCTGTTCAGAACAGACAGCAAAGCTGAAAAACAGTTTATTTTCAGGTGGTATATATTTATGAAAATCGGCATTATGGGCGGCACATTCGACCCGATACATATCGGACATCTGCTGCTGGGGCAGTTTGCCTATGAAAACTTCAACCTTGATGAGGTCTGGTATCTCCCCAACGGCAATCCGCCGCATAAAGAAACAGATGAAACCGAAGCGGCCCTTCATCACAGAATTGACATGGTAAGGCTTGCCACAGCGGATATTCCCTATTTTAAAGTAAATCTCTTTGAGGCAACAGCAGAAGAGCACTCCTATACGTACAGTACAATGCGGGAATTCAACCGGCTCTACCCGGAACACGAATTTTATTTTATTCTCGGTGCGGACTCCCTGTTCTCCTTTGAAAAGTGGAAGCATTTCCGGGAAATTTTTCCGACCTGCGTTATCCTTGCCGCCATGCGGGATGATAAGGACGCGGACAGCATGCAGTCTCAGATCCGCTATCTGCGGGCGCGGTACAGCGCACGTATCGAGCTTCTGCAGGCTCCTCTGGTAGAGATCTCATCTACCACAATACGGAAACGCGCCGGAAAGGGGCTGAGCGTACGCTACATGGTTCCGGACTGTGTTGCCGAATATATGATGGAACACCGGCTCTACCGGGAGACCCGCCCGGATGATGTGCCGGACACTTCACAGAACCTTTCAAAGGAGTGAAACGCTATGACAGAAGAACTGTTAAAGATCCGCAAGGATCTGTCAAAGAAACTGAAAAAGGAACGTCTGGAACATACGACAGGTGTAATGTATACGGCTGCATCTCTGGCAATGTGCTATCACGCAGATATACAGAAAGCTCTGACCGCTGGGCTTCTTCACGACTGTGCCAAATACGGCTCCGTGAAAGACCAGATCAGACTTTGTCAAAAGAAAGAGATTCCTCTGACGGAATCAGAGACAGCCATGCCTGCCCTGATTCACGCCAAGCTTGGTGCTTATCTCGCGCAGCATGAGTACGGAATCAAAGACCGCGAGATTCTTGATGCAATCACCTACCATACAACAGGGCGTCCTGACATGACCATGCTTGAAAAAATCATATACATCGCAGACTATATCGAACCAAACCGGAAGATCATTCCCGGTCTGGAAGAAATACGCGGCATCGTATATCAGGATATCGACCGGGCAGTCTGCCTGGCTGCCGGACGCACCGTACGTTATCTGAGAGACGGAGGAAAATCAGTTGACCCGATGTCTGTCAGCACGTATAATTTTTATAAAAAAGATGCCACTGAATAAGACATCCTGCCGGATGTCCCTAAAAGAGGAGGAGGAATGATATGAATCAGTCAAAAGAAATGGCCCGCATCGCCTACAATGCACTCAGCGACAAGAAGGGAGAGGACATCAAGATCATTGATATCACAGGAATTTCCGTTCTCGCTGACTACTTTATCATCGCAACCGGAAGCAGTGACAGCCAGGTAAACGCACTGGTGGACAACGTGGAAGAGGAGCTTCACAAAGCCGGCTATCATCTCCGCCAGAGAGAAGGGCATGCGTCGTCCAGCTGGGTTCTCCTTGATTTCGGAGATATTATTGTCCATGTCTTTGACCGGGAGAACCGCCTGTTCTATGATCTTGAAAGGATCTGGAAGGACGGAAGAGATATCTCCGTGGATGAACTGAAAGATTGATTGTAAATCCTTCAAAAGAAAGGACCTGAGCACATCTGATTCGTGGGCTTCAGGTCCTTTCTTAATTCTTCCATTATTTAATAGCTTATTTATTTTGTACTGTCTGCGAAATCAGTCTTAACGAAAGAATCTCATCACACCGATCACCTTGCCGAGGATCGACACATCCTTTACAATAATCGGATCCATGAAATCATTTTCCGGCTGCAGGCGAATTACGCCTTCTTCTCTGTAAAACGTCTTCACCGTCGCTCCGTCATCAATCAGGGCAACAACCATCTCTCCGTTGGAGGCCGTCTGTTCCTCCTGTACAAGTACGAGATCACCGTCGAGAATTCCCGCATTTATCATACTTTCTCCCTTGACTCTCAGAAGAAAAGTCTGTTTGTTCGGCATATGTTCCACCGGAATAGGGAAGTAGTCTTCAATATTCTGTTCCGCAAGAATAGGCTGTCCGGCAGCCACCTGTCCGATAATCGGAACATTGACCATCTCTCTGCGTGTCAGATTAAAATTATCGTCAAGAATTTCGATTGCTCTCGGCTTGGTCGGATCTCTTCTTATATAACCGTTCTTTTCCAGCGTCTCCAGATGAGAGTGAACAGAAGAAGTGGACTTCAGATTCACCGCCTCACAGATCTCTCGCACCGCCGGAGGAAACCCTCTCTCCAGAATCTGCGATTTAATATATTCAAGAATTTCCTGCTGTTTTTTGCTTATTTTCCCCTGTGCCATAATATATATAATATCCTCCGATGATTAAAATTTCCTTTTATAATACTACCACAGCCAAAAGCAAAACGCAAACATTTGTTACGAAAATATGTTCGATTTTTGTTGACAAACATTTGTTCGTATAATATAATACACATACAGAACAGTTGTTCGATTCATTGAAATCGTATAATTGTATACCAATGTTTTAAAGCGTAAACATTCAGTGAAAATATCAGAGGCAAAGAAGAAGGAAAAGGGGAGAAATACAAATGAGGAGTACAGTAAGAAATCATAACCGCAATCAGAAACACGTAAGATCACGCAGAAGGAATACTGTGTCAAAGAGGATCAGAACGTTTACAACGGCCATTATACTTATTTTATGTGTATGCTTTTCCTTTGGAACTTTTCTGGCATCCGCTCACGAAAGTGAAGGTCCGGGTGCGGTTCATACATATTATAAAAGCATCCGGATCCAGCCCGGCGACACACTCTGGAGCATTGCTGAGGATACGATTACTTCATCGTATGATTCCACAGCTGAGTATGTTGAGGTGCTCAAAGACATGAACGGGCTGACATCTGACGAGATCCATTCCGGATCTAATCTGATCATTGCATATGAAATGTAACATAAGCCGCACATAAGGCTGATTATTCCGGTATCAATATACATCCCTATGTATTGATATATATATTACACTCTGAAAGGCTGTGGCGAATCCTCCTGAGAGTCCCCAATTCAGGAGGAAGAGGACGTCACAGCCATTTTAATACAGAAATTGATCTATACGACAAATACCGATTTTTCCAAAAGATCTGGACGAAAAAAAACGAATCTGCTATAATACGGTTATACAACAGTATTTTCATCGAATTTTTAAGCTTAACTGATAACGAAATTATTTCAATTAAATAAGGGGTTTTTATTATGAAAAACGATCATTCACCGGAAACTTCCGGTCCGGCATTATCTAAGACTGACAAGACAAAAACATATCATGAACAGAAATATATCGACAATACACTGAGGCTGCGATCTATCCTGAAGACGCTTCCTCCGTTTGCCCGGGATTATTTCCGAGCCATTGAACCGACAACATCCGCACGGACACGTATTTCATATGCATATGATATCAGGGTCTTTTTTCATTATTTAATGGAAAATAACCCGCTTTATAAAAACTATACGATTGACCGATTTACTCTGCAGGATCTGGAACGTCTTGAGCCGGTGGACATTGAGGAATATCAGGAATACCTTAAAGTATATGAGAATGACGAAAACAGACAGATTACAAACACGGAAAAAGGTCTTGCCAGCAAAATGTCCGCGCTGCGAAGCTTTTACGGATATTTCTTCAAGAGGCAGGCAATCACAAAAAATCCGACGCTGCTTGTAGATATGCCCAAACTCCATGAAAAGGCCATTATTCGTCTGGATGCGGACGAAGTCGCTAAACTGCTGGATTATGTGGATCACGGAGGCGACAATCTGACCGGCCAGCGGAAGGTCTATTATGAAAAGACAAAAAACCGTGATCTTGCCATACTAACCCTTCTTCTCGGCACCGGAATCCGTGTATCAGAATGTGTCGGCCTGGATCTCCAGGATGTGGACTTCAATAATAACGGCATCACGGTAACCCGGAAAGGCGGAAATCAGATGGTTGTCTATTTCGGGGAAGAGGTGGAAAATGCATTAAAAGCATACATGTATACAACTCGGAAAACAACGATTCCCCTTCCCGGCCATGAGAACGCACTCTTCCTCTCCACTCAGCGAAAACGGATGGGTGTCCAGGCAGTAGAAAACATGGTAAAAAAATATGCCCGGGAAGTTACACCGAACAAGAAAATTACGCCTCACAAACTTCGCAGCACATATGGAACTGCCCTCTACAAAGAAACCGGTGACATCTATCTGGTCGCGGATGTGCTCGGACACAAGGACGTAAATACAACACGGAAGCATTATGCTGCCATAGACGAAGATCGCCGCAGGCTGGCTGCCGGAGCGGTCAGACTCCGGGAGGACTAGGGAATAAACCCTAATCTTCCCGGCTGCTTCTGCACACCATCTTGTAAATAAGGGACAGATTCTTCGCGTATCTGATCATAAGAGCCGAAAGTTCCGGCTCTTTTTCGATTGTTCTCTGATAGTGCATTCCTTCAATATTCTTTGTCTTTCTCTCCTTCTTCAGTTCCAGCATCCCCTGGATCTGATTAAAAACATATTCGCTGTAATAGATGTATTCTGTCATGGTTTTTCGCGCCTGTACTCCTCTCCTTCTCCGGTTCACAAGAACCAGCATCTGCTCGATCTCGGCTACCATCCGCCACGAGACGGTCAGAATCGTATCGTATACTTCTCTGTCTCTGGACAGCTGTTCGGAAGGTATCTTTTCCAGATAGTTTCTCAGCTGTTCATGCACCATATGATACTGCACCTGAGCGTCATAGATTCTCCAGTAATCCAGCTGATAAAACAGCGCATTCTCCAGGAGACGCAGATACATATGCTGCATGTGAAAGATCATTTGAAAATTATAACGGAACTGGGTGCCGAGACTTGTGGGAAAGAAGAACCTGTTAACCACAAGCACCAGCATAACAGCTGCCGCCACATAGAACATGCGCAGTTCCAGTGCCATTGTCTCTCCCAGTGCCAGAGTAGTCATGGACAGCGCGAAGCAGGTGACAAAAAAGGCGTGCACGCATGTTCCCGGTGTCGCCGTGTACATACAGACGACCATAACCGCGGCCATCAGCAGATGTTCCCCTGTACCATGACAGAGGGGAAGGAGAAACACAAGTGCCACACAGCCGGCCGCCGTACCGATAAATCTTGTCTTCATCCTGTAATTGCTTTCCTCATACATGGGCCGAAGCAGAAGAAAGGCATTCATCACCAGCCAGTATCCATGCTCTGCCTGAAATATCATATCATAGGACATGCCGACCAACAGAATCGCGCTCATACGCAGGGCGAACCGGAGTTCAAACGCATCCGGTCGGACACAGTAATGCAGATAGGTTCGGATTCTCTGGAAGCGGGGCGTACGCCAT
>CALWBC010000160.1 GCA_944375755.1 uncultured Mediterraneibacter sp.
GGACGAATTTACGCACGCCGAAATCGGCTGCCGCCTGAGCGGGTTTATAGGTGCCGATCACATCGTTCTTGATCGCCTCATTGGGGCTGTTTTCCATCAGCGGCACATGCTTGTGAGCCGCTGCGTGGAAAACCACATCCGGCCGGTAATGCTCCATGATCCACCGAATCCGGTTCGTATTTCTGACGGATCCGATGCAGACTTCCAGATCCAGCTTATCGCCGTACTTTGCCTTCAGCTCCTGCTGAATGTCATAGGCGTTATTTTCATAGATATCGAATATGACCAGTTTTTCGGGTTCCGCTCCGGCGATCTGTCTGCACAGCTCGCTTCCGATGGAACCTCCGCCGCCGGTTACCAGTATGGTCTTTCCTTTGATGGA
Source organism: uncultured Mediterraneibacter sp. (assembly GCA_944375755.1). Lineage (GTDB taxonomy): Bacteria > Bacillota > Clostridia > Lachnospirales > Lachnospiraceae > Mediterraneibacter. The sequence continues at coordinate 383 of CALWBC010000160.1, forward strand.
TTCGAGAATCTCATCGTTATTTACCTTGACCTGATCCCGGCCCAGCAGATCCGTAATCTCCACGTCACGCAGTGTGCTCACGCTGACTTCGCCGTTGACCAGCTGATACACGCCGGGCACGGTCTGCATCCGGCATCCCGTGTCTTTGCACAGGTTCAGGATATCCCGCCGGTTCTTCCCTGTCGTTGCAGGGATCGCGTAAATGATCCGGTTGATGTTGTATTTCTTGATCATCCGCACAATATCATAGCGGTTTCCCACGATCGGAATGCCTTCCAGCACTCTTCCTTTTTTATTCGGATTATCATCGATAATACAGCAGACGCGGACATGTGTCCGGGAGGAGTTGATCAGTTCTTTGATCAGGGTCTGCCCTGCCTGTCCCGCGCCGATCACCATCACTCTGTCCTGGCCGTCTGTGTGTTCCATCTGACGCATGCTCCGGTAAGCCCGAAGGATCCGGTAGGAGAACCGGATTCCCGTTGTCATGCAGAAGCTCATCACATAACCCATCATATAATAGCTGACCGGCATATGAAGATCCATGAACAGCACGCCGCCCACATACGCTATGGCGAGCAGTCCATATGCCACGAGGATGGACTGGAACTCCGCCACACTCGCCAGCCGCCAGATGCTGTGATACAGCCGGCATCCATAGAAAATGACAAATGTAACGGTCACCCAGTAGGGCATGGACCAGATATATCCCTTCAGATAGAATTCCGGAATATTCCACGGGCGCAGGTCAAATCTCAGCACCAGAGCCATAAAATATGCCAGCAGGACTGTCGCAATATCTGCCAGCACAAGAAGGAGCGCTCTCTTTTTCCAGGCCGAACCCAGTGTTTTTGTTTCATTATTTCCCATGGATTATCTGAACTCCCTGTGACGTTTTATGTAGATCACAACTCCTGCCGCAAGAGCTGCCGCCGCCGCGATCATGGCATTGACCGGATCAACGGTCGTTGTCGCTGCTGCAGTGCCGGCTGCCTGATCCGCTGTAAGCCACAGCAGACCGGCTTTCAGATTGTTCAGCAATCCGGGCTGCATCATGATTACCATGTATTTCATATCATCATTCCTTTTATCTTCACTGATAACATGTACGTTGTTCCTCCCCCGTGGAAAACGCCTTTGATTCCGGAATCTGTTTTCTCAAATCCCGTCGTCTCAGGACATATTCCCACGCATAGTCTAATTATTTCATGCCGCTCTAATCCCCACCAGTACCAGTTGTCCCCAATTATTACCAGTTATCCCCGGACAGATATAACAGGTTTCACACCTGTTACAGTTCCCACGCAGGCGGCGGTCAGGCGTGATCATTAACACACGCCTGCATATGGGAATAAAGGAAAATTTACTTTATATGCAAACAAGATTTATTAAAGAGTGGTGGGAATCGAAAGACGAGGTTACCCTGATTACCAGACCAAGGCGTTTCGGAAAGACTCTCACCATGAGTATGGTTGAACAGTTTTTCTCGGTTGAATATGCAGGAAATAAGTATTTCCAGGGCATGGATATATGGAAGGAAAAGAAATATCAGGAACTGCAGGGATCGTATCCTGTTATTTCGCTTACGTTTTCTTCTATCAAAGAAAGAAATTATGAAGATGCAAAGAAAAAAATCTGCGCGACAATTCAGATGTTGTATCAGAAATACCGATTTCTTATAGACAAAGGGGTTTTAAGTGATCAGGAAAAGGAAGAGTTTTTGAAGGTCTCTGCTGAGACACCGGAGTACGAGGCTTCCCTGACTCTGAAAAAACTGTCGGCTTATTTAAATCGATATTATGGGAAAAATGTGATACTTTTACTGGACGAATATGACACTCCCATGCAGGAGGCTTATGTAAAAGGATATTGGCAGGAGCTGGCAGACTTTATCAGAAATCTGTTAAATGCGACCTTTAAAGATAATCCGTATCTGGCCAGAGGTATCATGACAGGCATTACCAGGATCAGCAGGGAATCTATTTTCTCTGATTTGAATCATTTGAAAGTTGTGACAACTACGTCGAATAAATATGCGGACTGTTTTGGTTTTACCGCGGAAGAAGTTTTCAATTCATTAAAAGAATATGGGCTTGAGGCTCGAACAAATGAAGTAAAAAAATGGTATGACGGCTTCTGTTTTGGGAAGGTGAAAGATATTTATAATCCATGGTCCATCCTTAATTATCTGGATAATCGGACCGCCGCCCCTTATTGGGTCAATACCAGCAGCAACCATTTGATTGGAAAACTTCTGCAGGAAGGAAACAAGCAGGTTAAGGAGTCATTTGAAAAACTGCTTCGCAAAGAATGCATATATGCAGAGATTGATGAACAGATCGTATATGATCAGTTAGATATTGATGAAAATGCTATTTGGAGTCTCATGCTGGCAAGCGGCTATCTGAAAGTGAATAACAGTCGGATCAAGGAAACAAACGATGAATGGAACCAGATTTATGAATTAAGTGTCACGAACTTTGAAGTGCTTCTTATGCTCAAAAAACTGGTGCGCAGCTGGTTTGCCCCTTCCGCTTCAAATTATAATGAGTTTATTTCAGCATTGCTGGAAGATGACATTAAGGCTATGAATCTATATATGAATCGCATTGCTTTGTCTGTGTTCAGTTTTTTTGACACCGGAAAAAAACCATCAGCGGCAGCAGAACCGGAACGTTTTTATCATGGTTTTGTACTGGGGCTTATTGTTGACCTTGAAGAACGTTATCGCATAACGTCAAATCGAGAAAGCGGTTTTTGCCGATATGATATTATGCTGGAGCCCAGAAGTGTCAATGATCCTGCAATTATTATTGAATTCAAAATTCAGGATCCGGAGGATGAAATAAATTTGTTACAGACCGTAGAAGCTGCATTACAGCAGATTGATGCTAAGAATTATGCTGTTGATCTGCTGGATAAAGGGATTCCGGCAGAGCGGATCAGAAAGTATGGTTTTGCCTTTTGCGGAAAGACTGTTTTGATCGGGAATGGGATAAACTCATAAACATCCCGGTATTTTCTAAATTCGTAAGGAAGTGCTGAAAATGGGGCTGCCTCACCAATTCAGGTGCGACAGTCCCGATCCATTCCTCGCCTTTTTCTCACGGCATTCCTCACTGCACGCCTTCATAAGCCGCCACAATGCTCCGGACTTTTGCGGTCCCATAACTGCTGCCGCCCTTGTCCTTCACATCTTCCACCATTCCGACCACAGCCACCGGCTTGTCGATATCATCCACAGTCTCGCAGATGAACCATCCCCGCTCGATTCCGGTTGTGTCATCCTGGCTCTCCTTGATCTCCGCCGTTCCGGTCTTTCCGAGCATTGTAATCCCGTCGATCTTCGCGCTGGCGCCTGTCCCGGTGGGATTTTCGATCACCTGGATGAGATCATTTTTCACAGTCTCTGCCGTCTCCGCGGATACGGCCTGCTCTTTCCACACCTGAGCCGTATAGTTTTCCTCCCAGGCAAGCGTAGGCTTAAGCATGTTTCCGCCGTTTACAAACATGGAATACATGGACAGCAGGTGAACCGGATTAACCAGCAGCTGCCCCTGTCCGTATCCTGTATCCGCCAGCTGGATGTCAGAGTCAATATTTCCATCATCATCCCATGTGGACTGCTGCAGAGTCAGTTCAAACGGAACCTCCTCATCAAATCCCATTTTTGAGAAATATTCTTTCATCACATCTGTTCCAATGTTCAACGCTGCCCGGGCGAAATAAACATTATCCGAATACACGAGTGCATTTTCCAGATTTACATTTTCACCGTAATCTGTCAGAGTTGTCACATAATAATCACCCCAACTCGCGTCTTTCTGCCAGCTCAGTCCCACATACCCGAGATTTGCAGCCGGATCGATCTTCCCACTGTCCACACCGATGGCCGCCGTGATTCCCTTGAATGTGGATCCCGGCACCCAGGTACTGACGAAACGGTTATTCAGCGGCATATCTTCGGAATTGTTCAGTTCATTCCATCTCTCATCCGACAGTCCCAGGATAAATTCATTGGGATCATAGCCCGGCGCGCTCACCAGCGCCAGGATTTCCCCGGTGGTCGGGTCCATCGCCGCTGCCACGCCCCTGTCATCTTTGAACTGGTCATATGCGGCCTGCTGAGCGGTCATATCTATAGTGGTCCGCACGTCCTGTCCGTCTTGCGCGTCCTGCCGCGCCAGTTCCTCGATCACCGCTCCGTTTGCGTCCACGATATTGATCGCCACACCGTCTTCCGCGCGGAGCTGTTCTTCATACGCTGCTTCCAGACCGGTTCTTCCGATCACGCTGCCTGCATGATACCCCTGACCTTCCAGCTCTTCCAGATCCTCCGCGGTCACAGACTGCACATACCCTGTGAGATGTCCTGCTGCCTCGCCCATGGGATATACCCTTGCCTGTGCGTCCTGAATCAAAATGCCGGGAATTGCCAGAAGCTGTTCCTCTGTTTCCGTATCATTTTTCGAAATCTGTTTCAGCGGAACAAATGTATCATCCTGAACATAAGACGCGCTTAGACTGTTGTTAATCGTATCCGTACTGATATTCAGAAGCTCTGCAATCTTCTGAATATCCGCCGCTGCATCTTCATTCATTTTTCCCGGAACGAGTCCCACCTGAGAAACCGTGCCCTGCATGGCAAGCGGATTGCCCAGCCGGTCATAAATCGTCCCCCGCTGCGCCTGCACGGTATCCACCGAGACTCTGTATTCTTCCAGCAGAGACGGGAAAATCAGCGTAGAATCCCAGTCGATCCGGTACTCTCCCTGTCCGTTTTTCTTCAGCGTCATCTGATTGTCAAAACCCACCTGTCCCGCCGATGTGTTCATCGAAGTAGAATACGTGACAACTTCCGTGTCCTCGCCTCTGTCATTCTCGGGTTCGGGTACGGTCACCTGAATATCCGCTGCCCCGATGCCTTCATAAATATTCTGATTTCTGGGGATAAAATCATCCTCGCTGTACGTGCTCTGGGACTCACTGTCCAGAAGGGCATACATCTGATCATATTTTCCTTCACCGAGATAAGAAAAATATTCCTTCACCGTATCCTCCGCCTTTGCCTGATGCCAGAGCATGTTCCAGAGGATAAATCCCGCCGCCGCAACAACCAGAAGCACGGCAATTACCGCGCAGACAATGAGCACTGTTCTTTTATTTCCATTTTTTTCCTTTGAATTCATACGCCTTCTTTTCCCTGACATGAGACCTCCCCTTTCCCGTTTCGGTTCAATGCTACACTTTGATATTACATTTGTAATCCTTATTTGTCAACTACAGAAACCGTCTTCCTGTAAAGAAAATCTGAGTTTCTCTGATTCTTCGGATTGGACGGACAGTCCGAGAACTGCGGAATAGAGATTACGGACTCGTATTCAAAGGGGAGGGGCATTGTCTTTTGCTCCGCTCCATGGAGTAAGAAAAACTAAGGGATCTGACAAATGACTAAAACCAACAGGGCAGATGGGCAACTCGTTTCACTCAGACAATCCCATCTGCCCTGTTAACGTCATTGCGCCAGATCCCAAGTTTTTTAACTCCATTCCGAAGTCGCCAAATCCAATGCCCCTCCCCTTTGAAAAGCATTCCAGACTTATATTCCGCAGTTCTCTGCGTTCTTCGAATCGGAAGAATCAGAGCAAATTCAGATTTCGAAAAAGCATGGACGCGGTCGGAAAGGTATTGACTAAGGGTTATGAAATTTCACACTTGACAATATGGGTTAAAACTGATTGTCTGAATCCATAGATCTTAGTCATTATCCTGCCGGTTTTATCTGGCTTCTAAATCGCGAGTATGTCGAACCGGAAACTTACCGGTTAGGACAGCGCAGAAATCCGCGGGAGACAATTCTCGAATGTCTTTCGGAGGGAAGGGGATGCCGGAGGCGGTGACTTCGGAGGGAGCTTTAGAAAAAGTTAATGAGCGGGAAAACTGCGTTGGATTGAAAATGGAAATTGTCTGAGCAAAGCGAGTTGTTCCATTTTCAATCCTGTCTTTAGCAGGTTTCCCGCTCATTTAGTTTTTCTTAGTTCCCGTAGCGGAGCCGAATCCGGTATCCCCTTCCCGCAGAATACGTTTTCACTAATTCTCTCCTGCGGATTTCGGATTTGTTCTGTCTGAGTTTTCTATGCGACAAACTCAGATTTTCTTTACAGCCTCATCTTAAAATCTTCGTATCCAAACTCACGCACAATCTCGCAGCTGCCGTCCGCTCTCTCCAGCACAATATCCGGCAGACGCATTCCGTTAAATGTATTCGTCTTCACCATCGTATAGATCGCCATGTCGCCGAATTCCAGCCGTTCGCCGACCGCCAGCTCATGGTCAAAAGAATAATCCCCGATCACATCCCCGGCAAGGCAGGTCGGTCCCGCAAGCCGGTAAATGTATCTCTTGCTTTTCCCATCTGCTGCTGAAGACTCTTCCGCCGGATTCTCCACCGCCGAATCAGCTTCTGACAGAACTTCTTCCCCCGGATTCCCGGCGTCTCTGAGCGGCGGCCGGTAGGGCATCTCCAGTACATCCGGCATATGGCATGCCGCCGAAGCATCCAGCACGGCGATCTTCATCCCGTTATCGACGATCTCCAGAACTTCCGTCAGCAGGACGCCTGCATTAAGCGCTACAGCCTCCCCCGGCTCCAGATAGACCTCAACTCCATAAGTTTCCTTCACATGCCGGATGCATTTCTTCAGAAGCTCCCTGTCGTAATCCGGCCGGGTGATATGATGTCCTCCGCCGAAATTCAGCCATTTCATGCCGTGAAGATATTCTCCGAACTTCTCTTCCACTGCCTGAAGCGTCACGGCAAGATCATCCGAGTTCTGCTCGCACAGCGTATGGAAATGCAGTCCGTCCAGGGAGCGGATATCCTCCTCCGACATCTCTTCCCGGAACTTCTCAATCGTAGTGCCGAGCCGCGAATACGGAGCACACGGATCATAGATCGCGTGCCCTTCCTGGGTGGAGCATTCCGGATTGATGCGCAGCCCCATACTTCTTCCCGCAGCCTTCACCTGATCCCGGTACTTTTTCAGCTGCGCCGGCGAGTTAAACACGATGTGGTCGCACATCCTCATGATCTCCGGCATCTCTTCCGCCCGGTACGCCGGTGAGAAGATGTGATTCTCCTTTCCCATCTCCTCATAGCCCAGCCTAGCTTCATACAGCCCGCTTGCCGTCGCGCCGTCCAGATATTCTCCGATCATGGGATACACACTGTACATGGAAAATGCCTTCTGCGCCAGCAGAATATGACATCCCGTCTCCTCCCGCATATCCCGCAGAATCTCCAGGTTCTCCCGCAGCTTATCCTCCTGCACCACATAGCATGGCGTCCTGAGTTCCTTCCGTCTCATATCCTCTCTGATACTCCTTTCGTTCATCCAGACATGGCTCTTTCCGGCCGAAACAACTTAATCTACCAGTTCCGGATCTTCACTGATCTTCCACGGCAGCCCCCATTTATTCAGGGCATCCATGAACGGATCCGGATCAAACTCTTCCATATTGTAAACGCCCGGTTTCTTCCATGTGCCGGTCATCACCATCATGGCTCCGATCATTGCCGGAACTCCCGTTGTATACGCAACCGCCTGAGAGCCCACTTCCTTATAGCACTCCTGGTGGTCGCATGTGTTGTAGATATACAGTTTCTTCTCCTGTCCGTCCTTCTTACCGATGAAGATGCATCCGATATTCGTCTTACCCTTTGTTCTCGGACCAAGGGATGACGGATCCGGCAGCACTGCTTTCAGGAACTGAAGCGGCACGATCTCCTTTCCTTCATACATGATCGGTTCAATGGATGTCATTCCTACATCCTCCAGACAGCGCAGATGAGTGAGATAGCTCTCCCCGAATGTCATGAAGAAACGGATTCTCTTGATGCCCGGGATGTTGAGAGCCAGAGACTCGATCTCCTCATGATGGAGCAGATACATATCCTTCTCCCCGATCTCCGGGAAATTGTAAACCCTCTTGATCTCCATGGGCTCTGTCTCTACCCAGTGGCCGTCCTCCCAGTAGGAACCTTTCGCAGACACCTCACGGATGTTGATCTCCGGGTTAAAATTTGTGGCAAACGGATAACCATGATCTCCCGCGTTGCAGTCCAGGATATCAATATAGTTTATTTCGTCAAAATAATGTTTCAGCGCATAAGCGGAGAATACGCTCGTAACCCCAGGATCGAATCCGCTTCCAAGCAGTGCGGTCAGTCCTGCCTTCTCATATTTCTCACGGTAATCCCACTGCCATTTGTATTCAAACTTCGCTGTATCTTCCGGCTCATAGTTGGCAGTGTCAATGTAGTGAACTCCTGCTTCCAGACACGCGTCCATGATCGTCAGATCCTGATACGGCAGCGCCAGGTTCAGCACTACTTCCGGCTGCTCTTTTTTGATCAGGGCAGTCAGCTCCTCCACATTGTCCGCATCCACCTGCGCGGTCGTGATCTTTGTCGATGTTGTTCCCTGCAGTTTCTCCTTCAGCGCGTCACATTTTGACACTGTTCTGCTGGCAATGCACAGCTCAGAGAACACCTCGCTGTTCTGACAGATCTTATGAATTGCCACACTTGCTACACCTCCGCAGCCAATAACCATTACTTTTCCCATTTTTCTTCTCCTCTCTATTTCTCCCGGTTCGCTGCCGCAATCAGCATCTCCCGGATGATCTTGCATGCCACTGCTGTGGAAGCTCCGGTCGGATCACAGGGCGGACACAACTCATTGACGTCACAGCCAATCAGATTGACGCTCCGGCATACTTTCGTCACACCTTCCATAGCAGTCAGAAAATCAACTCCTCCCGGCTCCGGCGTCCCCGTCCCCGGAAAATAAGACGGATCCATCACATCCAGGTCCACCGTGAAATACACAGGCGCATCCCCGATCTCCTGAATAGTCTCCTCCAGACCGTCCAGCCGGAACGGATGGAAATCCGTGTGTCCGCTTCTCGCCCAGTCGAACTCCGACTTCTCGCCTGAGCGGATGCCGAACTGGTGAATCCTGCCGTCGCCCAGTATCTCCCAGCATCTTCTTATCACACATGCATGGGACAGTTTCACGCCCAGATAATCTTCCCTCAGATCCGTGTGTGCATCAAAATGAATGATATGCATGTCCGGATATTTCTCTGCCGCAGCCCGTACCGCCCCCAGCGTCACCAGGTGTTCCCCGCCGATCATAAAAGGCAGTTTGTCATCCTTCAAAATTCTGCGCGCGGTATCCTCGATCTGGTCCAGCACCTGCTCCGAACTCCCGATCGCCAGTTCCAGGTCGCCGCAGTCATACACCACATCTTCCGGGAGTTCCAGATCCTGATACGGACTGTAGATCTCAAGCCCGTAAGAATCATTCCGGATCTCCCTGCCCGCGAAACGGGTTCCCGGGCGGAACGATGTCGTCGAATCGTAGGGCGCTCCAAAGAGAACGATCCGCGCCTCATCGTATTCCGCGTCACAGCCAATATAATTTACAATATTTTTCCACATCTCCATATTTCCAACCTTCCTTGAAGATAACAGTTCAGTAGCGCCATTCGGAAAACCGCACTGAACTGTTATTTTACATCCCCGGCTTTCCTTCCACATCTTCCAGCAGGGCTTCCACATAAGCCGGCAGGGCAAACACACCCGCATGCAGCCTCGGCTCGTAATATTTCGTGTGGATGCCCTTTAACTTCCATCCCACTTTGTCCAGATCGTCCAGCGGATGATATTTCTTCGAGGCGAATCCGAAGAGCCAGTGCCCCGATGGGTAGGACGGAATATGCGCCTGGTACACCCGGCAGATTGGGAATGTCTCCAGAATCCGCTTGTGCATCCGCTGGCACTGGAACGCCTCTTCCGTATAGAACGGACTCTCGTTCTGATTGATCATGATGCCGTCCTCATGAAGCGCATTATAGCAGTTCCCGTAAAACTCCTTTGTAAACAGCCCCTCGCCCGCGCCGAAGGGATTCGGCGAATCAATGATAATCAGATCATATGCATCGCCTTTTGATCGAATGAACCGCAGTCCGTCCTCATGGAAGATCTTCACACGTTCATCCGTCAGACTGTTGGCAATCTCCGGAATATATTTCCTGCACACTTCTACCAGAAGCGGATCCGGCTCTACCACGTCGATACTCTCAATCGTGTCATACTTGATCAGCTCGCGTACCACGCCGCCGTCTCCTCCGCCAACCACCAGCACCTGCTTCACATCCGGATGCACCGCCATGGGCACATGGGTGATCATTTCATGGTAAATAAACTCATCCCGCTCTGTCAGCATCAGATCCCCGTCCACAACGAGAATCTTTCCGAAATCCTTTGACTCCAGCACATCGATCCGCTGCACCTCGCTCTGGGCGCTGAACAGCTGCTCTTCGATGCGGATGGACAGCTTCACGCCGTCCGTATGTATATCAGAAAACCACATTTCCATCTGACTCACTCTCCTTCCCTTACTTAACACTCCTGTCTGTCAGCCGGCGCGTCTATCTCTCAACCAGCACATTCAGCCGCTCGATCCGCTCATCCTCCGGGCCGGTCATGGAACATCCTTTTTCCTTGGCATACACAATGTAATCAATGATCTCATCCGTGATCTCCTCACCCGGAGCCAGCACCGGAATTCCCGGCGGATAGCACATGACGAACTCAGAACACACCCGCCCCTTTGTCTCCAGGAGGGGCAGCGATTCTTTCTCCGCATAGAACGAATCCTGAGGCGTCATGACAACCTTCGGCGCAATGTATTCCTGGGAAAGCATACCTGTCTTATCTTTCTTATATCTGCGCTTCAGGTCAGCCAGCGCAGTCACCAGACGCTCCACTTCTCTCTTCCGGTCTCCGATGGACAGGTAAGCGAGTATATTTCCAAGATCACCGAACTCGATCTGAATATCATACTCATCTCTTAAGATGTCATAGACCTCGATCCCTGCCAGACCAATGTCCAGCGTGTGGATGGAGAGTTTCGTCGGGTCAAAATCATAAATGCTGTCCCCGTTGATCATCTCCCTGCCGAACGCGTAATAATCTCCGATCTGATTGATCTCACCTCTCGCATACTCCGCCAGCTCGGTCACCATCTTAAACGAAGCCTCTCCCCGGAGCGCCAGATTTCTTCTGGAAATGTCCAGGCTGGACAACAGCAGATAGGAGCCGCTGGTCGTCTGGGTCAGGTTGATGATCTGCCGTACATATCCCGGCTGCATCCCCTTTCCGATCAAAAGAAACGAACTCTGTGTCAGGCTTCCGCCCGATTTGTGCATGCTGACAGAGGCAATATCCGCTCCGGCTTCCATTGCGGATACCGGCAGATCCTTTCCGAAATAAAAATGAGTTCCGTGAGCCTCATCCGCGAGGACTTTCATTCCCTTCTCATGCGCCATCTTCACGATCGCCTTCAGATCAGAACAGACGCCGTAGTAAGTCGGATTATTGACAAACACAGCCACAGCATCCGGATTCTCCTCAATCGCCCGCTCCACATCAGCGCGTTTCATTCCCAGCGAAATGCCCAGGCGCTGATCCACATCCGGGTTCACATAGATCGGCTTTGCTCCACAGAGCACCATGGCGTTGATCGCACTCCTGTGAACATTTCTTGGAAGGATGATCTTATCCCCCTTCTTACAGCACGCCAGAATCATAGTCTGCACCGCGGATGTCGTTCCGCCGACCATAAGAAACGCATGCTCCGCGCCAAATGCGTCCGCCGCCAGCTCCTCCGCCTCCTTAATCACGGAAATCGGATGGCACAGATTATCCAGCGGCTTCATGGAATTCACGTCAATACTGACGCATCGTTCCCCCAGAAGCTCCACAAGCTCCGGATTCCCCCGTCCATGTTTGTGCCCCGGCACGTCAAACGGCACTACGCGGTTCCTCCGAAACCGCTCCAGCGCCTCGTAGATGGGCGCCCTTTTTTGTGATAATCTTTCCATCTCAATCCCTCCGTATATAGAAAAAGACCGGATGCATTCGCACCCAGCCTGTGATATTATCGCGTTATAATCCTCTTAGCCCCGCACCCGGGGTATGATTTTTCAGATATAACAGATATTGGACGTAGAGTCTATATAGCAAATATTTTTACTTTTACTACTCTTATTGACCGTTTCACAAGTTGCGTATGCGTACATGCACACCAGGGTTATAAAGTAACCAACTTATAAAATT
>CALWBC010000161.1 GCA_944375755.1 uncultured Mediterraneibacter sp.
CAGGAGAGAATGGCAGTGGTTGTAGATCCGAAAGATGTTAAAGAATTCATGGAATATGCTGCTGAGGAGAACCTTGAGGCAACAGAAGTGGCGGTAGTAACCGAGGAGCCGAGGCTTGTTCTCATCTGGAGAGGAAAAGAGATCGTGAATATCTCAAGAGCGTTTCTGAATACAAACGGCGCGCATCAGGAGACGGCAGTGGAAGTGGAGATGCCGGAGAAAGAAGGAAGTCTGTTTGTCAGAAAAGAGGTCGGAGATGTAAGAGAAGCCTGGCTGAATACTTTGAAGGACCTTAATGTATGCTCACAGAAAGGACTCGTTGAGATGTTTGACGGATCCATCGGAGCAGGTTCCGTGTTCATGCCGCATGGAGGAAAATATCAGCTGACAGAGACTCAGGCAATGGTGGCAAAAGTTCCGGTACAGAAGGGAACGACAGACAGCGTATCCATGATGAGTTTCGGCTTTGATCCTTATCTGTCCAGCTGGAGTCCGTATCACGGCGCTGTTTATGCAGTGACAGAGTCTGTGGCGAAGATCGTGGCTGCAGGCGGTGATTACAGAAAGATCCGTTTTACGTTCCAGGAATATTTCAGAAGAATGACAGAGGATCCGAAGAGATGGAGCCAGCCGTTTGCGGCACTCCTTGGCGCATATGCGGCACAGATCGGATTCGGCCTTCCTTCCATCGGAGGAAAGGACAGTATGTCCGGTACGTTCCAGGATATTGATGTGCCGCCGACGCTGGTATCATTCGCGGTGGATATGGCAGTTGAGAGCGATATCATCACGCCGGAGCTGAAGAAGACGGGAAGCCGACTGGTATGGCTCAGAATTGACAGGGATGAGTATGACGTTCCGGTTTACGATCATGTGATGGAACAGTATGGAAAGTTCACGGAAGATATCCGTGCGGGAAGAATTATTTCTGCCTATGCAGTTGACCGACATGGTGTGATCGCCGCTGTGAGCAAGATGGCATTCGGCAATCACAAGGGTGTGAAAATCGAGCACAACATGGATCCGAGAGATCTGTTCGCTCCTGCGTTCGGTGATATTATCGCTGAAGTGGAAGACGGACAGGTGGGAAATCTTCAGATCACCTATACCGTAATCGGTGAAGTGACAGACAGAGACGGATTCGAGTACGGAAATGTACAGATCGGCATGAAGGAAGCGCTGGATGCCTGGACCGGAACTCTCGAGAGAGTTTTTGCGACCAGATCCTCCGAAAATTCGGATGAATCAGTGGAAGAGAAACTGTACAATACATCAGATATTCATATCTGCAGCCATAAGATCGGACAGCCGACCGTGTTTATTCCGGTATTCCCGGGCACGAACTGTGAGTATGACAGTGCGAGGGCATTTGAACGCGCAGGAGCGAAAGTGATTACAAAGGTATTCCGCAACCTGAACGCAGAGGATATCAGAGATTCCGTATCTGAATTTGAAAAAGCAATCGGACAGGCTCAGATGATCATGTTCCCGGGCGGATTCAGTGCAGGAGATGAGCCGGATGGTTCTGCCAAGTTCTTTGCTACCGCATTCCAGAATGCGAAGATCAAGGAAGCGGTCGAAAAACTGTTAAATGAGCGTGACGGACTGGCTCTGGGTATCTGTAACGGATTCCAGGCTCTGATCAAGCTCGGACTTGTTCCTTACGGAAGGATTACGGGACAGCAGGAGAATTCTCCGACACTGACTTACAACACCATCGGACGTCATATATCCAAGATGGTATACACAAAAGTGGTAACAAATAAATCCCCATGGCTTCAGGAGGCTCAGCTGGGAGGCGTATATACGAATCCGGCGTCCCATGGAGAAGGACGTTTCGTTGCGGATGCGGAGTGGATCAGCCGGCTGTTTGAGAACGGTCAGGTGGCAACTCAGTACTGTGATCCGGAAGGAAATATCACCATGGATGAAGAGTGGAATATCAACGGTTCCTATCGTGCGATTGAGGGAATCACAAGTCCGGATGGAAGAGTGCTGGGCAAGATGGCACATTCCGAGAGACGGGGAGATTCTGTTGCAATCAATATCTATGGTGAACAGGATATGAAGATCTTTGAATCCGGTGTGAAATACTTCAAATAGGAGGAATTTTAGATAAAATATAAGTTATTTAAAAAATTTAAAATTTCCTGAAAAAAAGTGTTGACATTTGGCGGAATATGATAGTATAATAGCAAAGCGGGCTGAGGGAAGCAACCTTGACCCGCAAGAATATGGGGTCTTAGCTCAGCTGGGAGAGCATCTGCCTTACAAGCAGAGGGTCATAGGTTCGAGCCCTATAGGCCCCATATAAAACCTGATATGGCGGAATAGCTCAGTTGGCTAGAGCACACGGTTCATACCCGTGGTGTCGCTGGTTCAAATCCAGTTTCCGCTACTTGTGTAAAGCTTCGCAAATGCGGAGCTTTTTATTTTTTATCGTAATGTCTTCTTATTTCATCTGCAGGGAGTTATCCTGCCTAATCTGCCTCGACAAACCGGGACAACAGGGAAATTGGCAATATCTACAAAAAATACTTGAATTTGCATTGATTATAGTGTATCCTAAGACAGGATCAGCTAAAGATTCACAAATATTTTATGGCGGAATAGCTCAGTTGGCTAGAGCACACGGTTCATACCCGTGGTGTCGCTGGTTCAAATCCAGTTTCCGCTACTTGTCCAAAGCTTCGCAGATGCGGGGCTTTTTTATTTTGTAAAGGCACCTGGTCTTATTTTAGCAGTGTTGAACTGGAATTAACCTGTGACTTATGTTAGAATATTGCACAGAACAGACACGGAGGATAAGACATATGAACAGAAAAGCAGGATACGCGTTTCGGATCGTTCTGGGAGGATATCTGGCATGGATCGGAATCCGGATGATTATGCAGATGGTCAATGAGAGACCCAGCAATATGGTGTTTATGTGTGTGATGGGCGTCATATTTGTGCTGATCGGAGCGCCATATGCGATCTACAGCCTAAAAAAAGTATGGGATCTGAGACAGGATGAGATCGGCGGATCGGGAGAATCGGTATACGAAGAAGAGGCGATTTCTGTATCGGATGAAGAACCGGCACAGAATAAGAAGAAAGATACAGTCCGGAATGTTTCTTTTCATGAGCTGAAATCTGTAGAGATGGAGAAAACGGATGAAATGAAAGATGAGCCGGCAGATATGCAGGATTCACAGAATGACAAAAACGCAAACGGGCGGAAAGAAGAGAATGCATCTCCCGTGCGTCCGACCGTCATAGAATTGGACAAAAATGAAGAAGATACTGATATGACAAAAACCGTTGCCGAGGAAGAAATCGAAAGCGATTACGAGGAAAAATAGATACAGGACAGGAGATGGAAATATGCGTGTAGGTATGGGATATGATGTCCACAGGCTGACGGAAGGACGTAAACTGATTATGGGCGGAGTAGAGATTCCGTATAAGAAAGGACTTCTGGGGCATTCCGATGCGGACGTGCTTCTGCATGCCGTTATGGACGCTCTTCTCGGAGCGGCTGCTCTGGGAGATATCGGGAAACATTTTCCGGATACGGATCCGGCCTATGAAGGGGCTTCCAGTGTCCGGCTGCTGGAGCATGTCGGGAAGCTTCTGGACGACAATGGCTATATTATCGAAAATATCGATGCTACGATTATTGCGCAGAAACCGAAGATGCGGCCTTATATCGATCAGATGCGGGAGAATATCGCCGCTGCGCTGAAGATAGAGACGGATCAGGTAAATGTAAAGGCGACAACGGAAGAGGGACTGGGATTTACCGGAACAGGAGAGGGAGTCTCATCCCATGCTGTCTGCGCCATTGAAAAATATACCCGGTATGGCAGTGTGGATGTGGAAGCTGTGAACGGCGGGTGCGCAGGGTGCTGTGCCCGGACAGAACAGAACGGGGAACACACGGTGAACGAGTGAGAAGGAAGCGGGGAGAAAAGAATGATACTTTGCAGGCTGAAACAGGAAGAACATGGAAAGACAAGGAAACTCTGGGAGGAAGTATTTCCGGAAGATACGAAGGCGTTTCTTGATTATTACTACTATATTAAAGCTCGCGACAATCAGATATTTGTGATAGAAGAAGATGGGGAGATCCGTTCCATGCTTCACCTGAATCCCTATCAGGTCAGGATAGAAAACCGCTTTTTCCCCACAGCTTATATTGTAGCTGTGGCAACACAGAAACCATATCGCAGCAGGGGATATATGGGCAGGCTTCTCCATGCGTCCCTTCGGGAAATGTATGAACGGAAAATGCCATTTACTTTTTTAATGCCGGCGGCCGAAGCAATCTATACGCCATATGATTTCCGGTTTGTCTATGATCAGCCGGTCGGGAGTGTGAAGACAGGCGGGCGCGCTTCCCGGCGTGAGCAGGAGCTGACAGGAGAAATCAGGGCGGCAGAGATCCGGACTGATGCGGCAAAGAAAGAAAAAGCAGAGGATTCGGATGCGGGCATATGGGATGCGGAGGAACTGGCAGCATTCTACAATGAGCATTTTGATCCGATCTGGCAGGTGACAGCTGTGAAGGACAGGGCGTATTATCAGACGATGATCCTGGAGCAGCAGAGTGAACGGGGCGGAGTACGGATACTTAGAAATGCCGGACAGATGACCGGATTTTACGCTTATGCCGCAGAGGATGGACTGGAAGTACGGGAACCGCTTTATCTGGAAGGGGCCGGGGAGGAGTTCGTTCATTCGGTGGAGAAACTTGCTTCGGATGCGGTGGAAACAGTGAAAATATATGGATGTCCGGCCGAGCTGGCGTCCGGGAAGAAGCCGCTGATCATGGCGAGAATTGTCTGTCTCCCGGCTTTCCTGTGTGCAGTGCAGGTTCCGGAAGATGTGACGCTGGAGTGTTCTTTTGCCGTGATTGATCCGATTATTCACCAGAACAGCAGGATCTGGAAGATTACCGGAAGAGCCGGAGAGACTCAGCTTCGCATCCGGGAGTATGAGGATTCGGAAGGCGTGATCCCCATTGCCGACCTGACAGAATACCTGTTTGGCAGAATCGGAATACGGGAACTGTCAGAACGGCCGGGAGTCATGATGAGCGGGCATCTGGCTCAGGAGCTGGAGAAAGTGACCCGGCTGACCCGGGTGTGCTTTAATGAGGTTGTATGATCCGCACATGTTCAACAAGTATTGCATGTCCCTCCGGGTTTCAATAGCGGTTGACAAATACCGGAATTTTGAATAATATAGGTTGTATACTGCGGCCGGTTTGAAAGAGCGGAACGCAGCGTGAGAACAGAAATGAAAGAAAGTAAAGGCGATGAACGGAAAGAGTAGCGGAACATGAAGCTCTCAGAGAGGGGAAGCCGGCGGCTGAAAGCCTCCCCGTGCGGATGTTCTGTGAAGTGCCTCCGTGAGCTGGTTCTGCGAACAGGACAGGGATGTCTGGAAACAGGTGCAAAAGCCGCATCTTGATTCCATACGAAACCGCTGAGATCCACAAGTAGCAGAATCCGTTTTGCGTACGTTACAGGCAGTATAAGGGAAAGATGTATTTCTTTTAATAGAGTGGAACCGCGGATGAACTTCGTCTCTTTTCAGGAGACGGAGTTTTTTTGCTGTACAGGAGCTTGAATGAGGTGATGTGAATGGGTATAATGTCATATGTGAAAGAAGAGATCCAGGTGATTAAAGAAAGAGATCCTGCGATCAAGTCTAATCTGGAGGTGTTTCTCTACCCCAGTTTCCGGGTGATTCTCCGGTATCGTCTGGCGCATAAACTGTATTTGAAGAAACATTATTTTCTCGCCAGATGGATCTCCCAGAGAGCGGCGAGAAAGACCGGAATAGAGATACATCCTGGCGCAACGATCGGAAAAGGGCTTTTTATTGATCACGGCAGCGGAGTAATTATCGGTGAGACCACCATTATCGGAGATAACGTAACTCT
>CALWBC010000162.1 GCA_944375755.1 uncultured Mediterraneibacter sp.
ATCTTCAGAAGATTTTTCAGGATATCATGAATGCCGTGCGGGCAGATCCGAAGGAGTATCAGGAGGAAGTTCAGGACGAAAGCCGCGGAGCGGGTTCCATGATGGAACAGTACTGTACGGATATGACGGCGAAGGCGGAAGAAGGCCGGCTGGATCCGGTGATCGGACGGGATGAAGAGATGTACCGTCTGATGCAGGTGCTGAGCAGGAGAACAAAGAACAATCCATGTCTGGTGGGGGAACCGGGCGTGGGCAAAACCGCCATCATCGAGGGGCTTGCCCAGAGAATCGCGTCCGGTGTTGTGCCGGAGAAGATGAAGGATAAGAGGATCTATACGCTGGATCTGCCGGGACTGATCGCGGGTTCCAAATACAGGGGCGAGTTTGAGGAGCGGATGAAGGGACTGATTTCCGAAGTCGAGGCAAACGGAAATGTAATTCTTTTCCTGGATGAGATTCACACCATGATCGGCGCAGGCGGCGCGGAAGGAGCCATTGACGCGTCCAGCATTCTGAAACCCTCCCTTGCCAGGGGAGAGATGCAGCTGATCGGAGCTACGACGATCGCCGAGTACAGGAAGTACATTGAGAAGGATGCCGCGCTGGAGCGCAGATTTCAGCCGGTATCCGTGGAGGAACCTACGAAGGAACAGTGTCTTGAGATCCTGAAGGGCCTGAAGGAAAAATACGAGACCCATCATAAGGTTGTGATCGGGGAGAAGGCGCTGGAGGCAGCGGTAAGGATGTCGGAACGCTATATCACGGACAGAAATCTGCCGGATAAAGCCATCGATGTGCTTGATGAGGCGTGCTCGCGCGTCAGCCTGAAAGGCTATAAAGTTCCGGATAATCTGCATGCGCTTGAGGAATCAAGAAAAGAGCTGATTCAGGAGAAGGAAGAAAGTATCCGCCGAGGAGATTTCGCCGAGGCGTCTCTGATCCAGAAGGAGCAGGAGCTGGCAGAGAAGAAGTTGGAAGAAATGAAGAAACGGTTCCGGAAGAAGAGTGAGGCGGCACATCCGGCAGTGACGGAGGATGATATCGCGGAAGTGGTGTCTGTCTGGACAAAGGTGCCGGTTCAGAAGCTGGCAGAGACAGACGCGGAGAGGCTGAAGAAACTGGAATCAGTTCTGCGTAAGAGGGTGATCGGTCAGGATGAGGCGGTAAATGCGGTTGCCCGTGCCGTAAAACGCGGCAGAGTGGGGCTCAAAGACCCGAAACGTCCGATTGGTTCATTCCTGTTCCTGGGACCGACCGGTGTGGGTAAGACGGAACTGTCCAAAGCTCTTGCGGAGGCGCTGTTTGGCAATGAGGATTCCATGATCCGTGTGGATATGTCGGAATACATGGAGAAGCATTCCGTCTCCAAAATGATCGGATCGCCGCCGGGATATGTGGGACACGAGGAGGGCGGACAGCTCAGCGACCAGGTTCGGACGCACCCTTACTCCGTAGTGCTTTTCGATGAGATCGAGAAGGCTCATCCGGATGTGTTTAATATTCTGCTTCAGGTACTGGATGACGGACATATCACGGATTCCCAGGGAAGAAAAGTGGATTTCTCAAACACGGTGATTATCATGACGTCCAACGCCGGGGCAAAGGCGATCGTGGATCCGAAGAAGCTGGGATTTGCCGCGAAGGAAGATCCGGCGGGAGACTATAAGCGGATGAAGCAGAATGTGATGGATGAAGTGAAACAGATCTTCCGGCCGGAGTTCTTAAATCGAATCGATGAGACGATTGTATTCCACGCGCTGGATCAGTCGCATATGAAGAAGATTGTAACGCTTCTGTGCAGGGAATTTACCAAACGGCTGGCGGAGCAGCTGGATATTCATCTGACTCTGAGAGATTCTGCGAAGAGCCTGATCGTGGAGAAAGGAACCGATACAAAATACGGGGCCAGACCGCTGCGGCGCGCGCTTCAGACGGAGCTGGAAGACAAACTGGCTGACGCTGTTTTAAACGGCGAGATCAAAGCGGGGGATCATGTGGAAGCAGGAGCTTCGAAAAAGGAAATACGGTTTATTATAAAGTGAGAGGATGGATTATAAAGTATTTTTCCATGGCAAAATGACGATTTTTATATTATAATAGCGATAACGGATCCGGCGGCGGTCTGTCCGGACAGATAATCCGGGCTACGGGTGATTCGGACGGAAGATCCGGTGCGGGAGCCAAAATACTCAGGAGGAAAATTTATCATGGCAGCTGTGAAAGAATTATTACGCGCGGAAAGCGACGGTACACTTAGTTTTGGAGATTACACACTCGATTCAAAGACAAAAAAGGAAAATTATGAATTCGAGGGTGATATCTATAAAGTAAAAACATTTGCGGAGATTACGAAGCTGGAGAAAAACGGACTGTTCGTATACGAGTCTGTTCCGGGAAGCGCTGTAGAGAATTTCCGGGAGACAGACAGTGAAGTCGCATTTACAGTATCCGCGGCGGAGGATGTTCAGTTTACACTTGAACTGGAGCCGGAAAGTGAATACGAAGTGTTTATTGACGGCGTTTCCGCGGGAAAGATGGGAACGAACTTAAGCGGCAAGCTCAGCGTCAGCGTGGAACTCTCAGACGGAGCCAGCGCGCAGGTAAAAGTCGTAAAGTGCTAGTCGGACTCAGAACGGATGTACACGGGTGGATGAAAATCCACCCTGTTTTTACTTCCGGGGAACAGCGGGAATATTGTCAGAGATCAGAAAGGGAGAGGACAGAGAAGGATAGATGGCAAAAGGAAAGAAAAGTGTGTTCTTCTGCCAGAACTGCGGACATGAGGAGGCGAAATGGCTGGGACAGTGCCCGGCCTGCGGCGAGTGGAACACATTTGTAGAAGAAAAGATAGACAGCGGAATTACCAGGGGCGTTTCCCCGGGAGCCAGGTCCGTGCGGGAATCGATCCGGGAGGCGAAGGTAGTGCCTCTCAATGAAGTCGCGGCAGACAATGATGTCAGATGCCGGACCGGGATACGTGAGCTGGACCGCGTGCTGGGCGGAGGCATTGTCCCGGGTTCGCTTGTGCTGATCGGCGGGGATCCCGGAATCGGAAAGTCCACCCTGCTGCTTCAGGTGTGCAGGGAGCTTGCCGGGCAGAAGAAAATCCTCTATATATCAGGGGAAGAATCACAGGCGCAGATCAAGCTTCGCGCAAATCGGATGGGAGAATTCGCCTCCGGACTCCTGCTGCTGTGCGAGACAAATCTGGAGATCATCCGCGGCGTGATTGAGAAAGAACGTCCGGAACTGGTCGTCATTGACTCGATCCAGACAATGTACAGCGAAGAGGTTTCCTCTGCGCCGGGAAGCGTATCTCAGGTGCGGGAGTCCACGAATATCTTCATGCAGCTTGCAAAAGGACTGTGCATTCCCATTTTTATAGTAGGGCATGTGACGAAAGAAGGGACTGTGGCAGGTCCCAGAGTACTGGAGCATATGGTGGATACAGTGCTTTATTTCGAGGGAGACCGGCATGCCTCTTACCGGATTCTGCGGGCGGTAAAGAACCGTTTCGGTTCTACGAATGAGATCGGCGTGTTCGAGATGCAGCAGGGCGGCCTGGTTGAGGTGGAGAATCCTTCGGAATACATG
>CALWBC010000163.1 GCA_944375755.1 uncultured Mediterraneibacter sp.
TAAATCACTTTCTTATAGCTGTACACCTCCGCACCTGGAGAAACATGTATGCGAATAATCGTTTTACTTTCGTACTGTATAATTTCAGGTGATAAATACACCGTCGGCGTAAATAATGCAGGATTACTGATACAGCTTATAAAATTCTTTACCATATCAGGAGCAGCCTTTTTGGGGACTCCAAGTACTGTTCCATCATCCAGCACACCTAAAAAAATATTTCCGCCAAATCGATTCAAAAATCCAACCTCCGGCTGCTCCCAGCGCCGTCAGTTCGGGAAGCAATTCTTTTGTCTTTTCAATCCATTCTTTCGGGTATCCATCTGCCGGAACATTTTTCATTTTCTCGCGGATCTGTTCATTAATCTTCCAGTCTTGTCCTGTTGTATTGATCAGCCTTGTAAATCTGGGATATACATAATGTTCGATTTCCTGAAGCTTTACTTTATCTTTGGCACTGAAACGGTATCTGACCGGCCCGATCTGCATCTATATTTCCAGGCTTGCCAAGAGATGATATCATCACCACATCAATAATTCCCGGCATCGAATCATGACCGGCATATCGGGTTCCAATCACGCTTTTCCTTCGTTCTGTTTTGGACTCGATAGAGCTATCTCTCCCATCTGTCATTTTCATTTATATAACATCCTCTTTCAGATAAGGTGAAATAGCCTCTCCATCGTGTAATCCTTTTTTATAAAATCTTTCCATTGCTTCCCTGTCGCGGGTCAGAGTGTCCATACCGCAGGTATCGTCCGGAGCGATGATCAAAAGCCTGCCCTCCCGTTCCAGTCTGACCGCTTCATCAAGCTGGGAATTATAGTTAGCTGCCCTTTGTTCCATCCGTACCGCTGCCATGGGGTATTTTCTGCGGATACCTCTGGCAATCAGGCGGTCCTTTCCCGGTTTTCTCCGGAAATCCTTCGGTCTCGTAAGGATCAGGACGACTTTATCACAGCCCATGGAAAAGGCTTTTTCCACAGGGATCGGATCACTGAGCGCACCGTCATAATAGGGAGTCCCCGTTAAGCGCATTGGTAGCAACAATGATAAATTTTGCCGGGTTGGCGGCGATAGCTGAATAATCAAGAGGATTTTCCCCGTCTTTATTGCTGAGAGATCCATAGATATAATCCATATCAATATAACTTCCGTTGTAATCCATAATACCGGCGGCATAGATTCCTCTTAATCCGCCACCCACATCTATGATCGCGCTTTTCATGACCGTTCACCTCACCTTATGTCCCGATGCTGCTTCAAAATGCTATTTTACGATCCCCAGATCTATTTTTGTATATGGGCCTTTTCCAGACACGCGGATAACCGGACTGCCATCCTTTATCCCCATCTTAAATTTCTGCTGGTTCATAGCTGTGGGGGCGAGAAGCGCCGCCTCTGCTCCCTTGTGAAACCAATCGGGCATCTTCCCTTTTGTCACCATAACGCTTTCAAGGCTTCTGCTCTTATGGGCTTTTCCCTGATTTTCCCCATATCCTATAGCGATGACCAGCACAAGTTTTTCGATCACCGGAATGCTCTTCTTCACATTTCCTTTGTTGAAAGTAAGGGCTGCCCAGCAGGTATTGAGCCCCATCATCTGAGCTTCCAGGACGATCTTTTCACCATAATAACCGCATTTTTCCTGTAGATCTTCAGAAGAGAGTCCTGCCAGGATAATATAATTCTCTACATTACGAAATTTCCCATAATGAGCCAGTCTGGAATCAAAGCCGGACGGATCATCGTAGCGGATCTGAATATGAAGTCCGCTCTCCTCATTGCACTCTTCGATAATCTCCTCCAGTTTTCTTCGCTTTTCCTCCTCAATCTTCTTACCGGTATATGCTCTTACGGAGTGTCTTTCCTTTATAGCCTGTATGATATCCATCTTTTTGTCCCTTCCTTTTCATTTCAAGTCTTTTGTCACGATCAGCTTCTGTAAAGCAATTGAATTGTATCACAACATCTGTCGCCCTAACAACATGCAGCTTTATTGTATTCGTTGTAAAAGCAACACTCATACGTTATATGTATCGTTTAAAAAAATTCGTTCAAAAGGGTTGATTAATACTATTACAGAGTTTATATTATAAGCGTCGAAAGAAATACCCCTTAGGGGTTTATGAAAGGAGTCGTTGAACATGAAAAACAGAAAAGCCTTTGGCTGGGGCGAGCTTATTGTCGGAATTCTCCTTATCATACTGGGGATTTATACTTTTATCAATCCCTCTGCAGCAATAGAAGGAGTCACTTTTATTTACGGTCTTGTCGCACTGATAACCGGTATTATTGATTTGGTATTTTACATCAGACTGGAACAGCGTTCGGGATTCGCGCCGGTCTTATCCCTTGTAGGCGGAATTATCAGTATCATTGCAGGTCTTCTGATTCTGTTTAATCTCGGGATCGGAACGTGGGTAATGATCATCCTGTTTCCAATCTGGTTCATTGCTCATTGTATCGCGCGGCTTGCTCACCTGCCTTTTATCCGGATAACTTCCGGATCAGGCTATTATTACTTTACTCTTATTATAAACATCATCGGACTGATCCTGGGCATCATGATGATCTTTGATCCATTTGTTTCCTTCTTCTCCCTGGGATATCTGATCGGAATGTATCTGATCTTCCTTGGAGTTGACAGTATTGTTTTCGCCCTGAACCTGCTGGATTCCCGGTGGTAAAATTTCTTTTATGAGAAAGTGGCTGCATTGTGATGCAGCCACTTCTATATTATCCGAATCATTGTTAAGCCGTCAGGACGGCTTTTCGTACTGTTTTCTATTATGCTTTTTTTCCCCTTCTCTCTTTTTCTTCCTCCCAGAGTTCATCTGCTACCGGCGTCCATTCCTTTGCATATCTGTCACATTTTGCACAGAGATGATCTGCGGATTCCGGCGACTGAAGATCAGTGGAACAAGCTCCTGTTTTTTCCACCATCTCCCTGAGTTTATCCGGATTCTCCAGCATGGGGCAGGGCTGCAGCATATTGTCATTAAACGGCTGCCCGTCGTGGTAAGCCATCATCATCGGCGACTGAAGGGCTTCCAGCAGAGTCTTTTCACGGATATTTGAATCAGAATAGTGAATAAAGACACAAGGATCAACATCTCCATTTGCGTTAATATGCAGGTACCGGCGTCCGCCTGCGACACATCCGCCCACATATTCCGCATCGTTCTGGAAATCCATGGCAAAGAGCGGTTTTGTCGCACGGTATTTTCTGATGCGGTCATAAGTCTCCTTTCTCTGTTCCGGTGTGGGAAGCAGTTCCGGGGACGCGTCGTTGCCTACCGGCATATAGTGGAAGTACCATATAAAGTAAGCTCCCATTTCAATCAGGCTGTCAAAGAACTCTTCTGATGTAATGGATTCAAAGTTTGCACTTGTATAGCAGGCTGAGATTCCATAAATCAGTTTCTTTCTCTTAAGAAGTGCCATAGCGTCCGTTGCTTTTTTGTACACGCCGTCACCCCGGCGAAGATCTGTGGCACTCTCAAATCCTTCTAGAGAGATCGCCGGTATAAAATTCCCCACGCGGAGCATATCATCGGCAAAGGCTTCATCGATCAAAGTTCCATTTGTAAAGCAGAGAAATACACAGTCATTATGCTTCTCGCAAAGACGGATCAGATCTTTTTTACGTACCATAGGCTCGCCGCCTGTATAG
The DNA here is from genome assembly GCA_944375755.1 of uncultured Mediterraneibacter sp. GTDB lineage: Bacteria > Bacillota > Clostridia > Lachnospirales > Lachnospiraceae > Mediterraneibacter. Next base: position 3,678 of record CALWBC010000163.1, read on the forward strand.
ATATATAAATATACACCTAATTCCTTTCCCTGCTGAATAATACTGTCAATCTCCTCAAAGCTTAAATTCAATTTGTTGCCATATTCAGCAGCCCAGCATCCTGTACAATGGAGGTTACAGGCACTGGTAGGATCCAGCAGGATGGCCCACGGAATGTTGCAGCCATACTTTTTCCGGAGTTCTTCCTGCTTCGGCCAGCCGACTAATGCAGCATTGATGAAAAAGTTTACCGCGGTCGTCTTCATCACGTTCGGATCGATGTCTTTAAGAACGTGACGGATAAATCCATAATAGGGATGCTCCGGATTTGTTCTTGTTACACTGTTGCCCATATTTTCAGTCTTCCTTTCTTATGTATGATTTATTTTGCTTTACGAACATTATAAAAAGCTCGAAATCTACTGTCATTACACATAAAAACACAAGTGTCCAAATTTACGACACATCAGCTGTTTTGTTACATTTTTGGACACAGAAAGGTATCTGTCCATTGCGAAAGGATTTCCAAATCAGTATGATTTCGATAAAACAGTAAAAGGGGAACCGGCATTTTGAAAGGGGTGAATACACTTGAAAAACAGTATGTCGCGGATGTTGGTTGAGCTCGTCATTAAAAATGCGTTAAAGAATATAAAAGACAACCCGGAACGTGGGATCCGGAATCTGGCGGACATGGCCCTGCAGTTCTCGGAGAGCAGATTCCAGAAAAACTTTCTCACGGATATCCAGACCATGCTTCAGAATGAAAACAGCGCCTACTATGAACTGGCGCGGAAGATCATTTCACATACAGATACAGAACGGCTTTTTACCTTTGGTATGAATGCCGGATATAACGGTTGTACCGCAGGCGCCCGATGTATCCGTGAAAATGAGATGAAATTAAACTGTATGATCCCATGGACCGTTATTTGCCGGATAGATTCAAGGCATTATCAGGCGAACAGGCAGAGATATCAGGCAGTCCTCGGGGAGGGAGAAGACCTGGGAATTTACGTATGGATGCTTTTTGCCATGGATCAGCCACAGATGTTACTTTCCCTTGCAAGAGATTATCCGGACAGTGCTTTCTGTATCTTCTGCAGATCAGATGATCTGACAGATGAGTTTCTGAATGAGGCAGCGGATCTTTACAATATAATGCCCGTTGTCCGCTATGACAAAAGTACGGCAGATATATGCAGTATTCTTCAGAAAAGAGGATTCCTTTACTCTGCATGGTATCCATACGGACAGGCAGATACGGAACAGATCCTCAACGGAGAGCTGTTTGGAAAAATGCAGCAGCCTGACCCTGCTTTTGCCGTATTGGTTCCGGAACCGGGCTGTCCGGAAGAAGTGCATGAACTGGTATATCGGACCGTAAAAGGGACCCGCGGCAGACAGACCTGCCCTGCCATACTTTATGAATTATCCGGTGACAATGATCTGATCAATTCCATCGTATCGGATATTTCCGCCCCTCCCTACTCCATCTGTTTTGATGTAAACGGTGATCTGTGGGACCGGCGCGGGAAAGCAGAAAACTGCCGCAGCAATCTGTTTCAGAACAATCTCACCGACATCCTGAGAAATGCCTGTCCAAAAAAAAATAGTATTATTAATAAAACAGGGTGTTCCGATAGCGCACCCTGTTTTGTTATTCTGCCCGCTTCAGCTCCTCATGTACCGCATCTGCGCTTTTCAGGACAATTTTCGTCAACCGGGAAACCAGTTCATCCGGCGGCATACAGTCTTTTTCTGACAGCCATCTCTCAAATGTACAGGCGATCGCGTCGCTGAAGAAATCAAGTACAAATTCATCCTCTGCATCCTCTCCGATCAGATATGAAAGCCGGAGCTTCAGAAACGGCTTCATGTACTCCCTGAAGTGCTCCGAGAATGAATTCTGTCCCTGTATCTTAAACGCGCTATAATAAAACTCTCTGTTTACATAAAAATAATCGCAGATTTCCCGAAACATTTCCAGATGCTGATCCATAGTCTCCATACCGGAGAAATTCCGGTAGAATGATATGATCTCCGTATCAAAGATCCAGTTGAGCAGATCGTATTTGTCCTTAAAATGATAGTAGAAGCTCTTTCGGTTCATGCTGCACCGTTCACAGATCTGAGATACCTGGATCTTATCAAAAGGTTCTTCTTTCATAAGTTCTTTCAATGCGGAGGCCAGCGCTCGTTTTGTAAGATTGGAATCTGCCATGATGTTCCCCTTTCTGCAGTCAGCTAAATATCCAAAGTCATGCCGGAAAGCATCCGCTCCTAAATGCATCGTGTCCGATTTTATACAGATTCTATCACAACACGTGTAGCATTAACAACAATCAGTTTATTTAAATAAGTTGTAAAAGCAACATGTCAGTTTATATTGTTTCATTTAGTACGGCCACTGCAAAGTCATACAATTTATCTTGACAAACCGCTGCAATCCTACTATGATTGCAGTGTAACATGTGTTGTGTTTACAACACATAGCGCTTATTGTAATATTCATTTATATTTTTTCAAAAAGGAAGTTTGAAATCTTGAAAGATAATCAAAGAACAGTCATTACAAAACGAATGCTGAAAGAAGGACTGCTCCGTCTGTTAAAGGAAAAACCCCTTGATAAGATCAATATCGTAGAACTCTGCAGCGAGTCTGGTATTAACCGAACAACTTTTTACCGTCATTATGAGCTTCCCAAGGATATTCTGAATGAGATGCAGACTGAATTCATCGAAGAAATGCGAAAATCCCTGGGAAAACCCCTGACGGAAAATGACCTTGAACAGATCCTTATTTATTTACAGGAACATTCGGATCTTGTAACTCTTTTTATCCGCTATAATTCAGATAAAGAATGGACAGATATGTTCCGTACCCTTCATCAGAATATCTGCGATGCCCGGATTCTGTACTGTCTCGATCCGGAAAGCCAGCAGTTATTTTACACTTTTCTGGCGGGCGGCACATACTTTCTCCTCCGGCAGTGGCTGATTGACGGAATAGACAAAACAGCAAAAGAGGTTGCCGAAATCATCCTTAATGTTATAAATAAAAAGACAGTATTTTAGCAGGCCACGCTTCCTGAATCCACTGTTGTCCGGGTTGATTGCTGCATCTGCCTGAATCAGTCCGGTAGAGTTGATCGGAAAGTTTTAACTTGTCGTACAAATGTTTATTCAGAGAGTGATTCATTCACTGAACTTCTGTTGTAAAATTCACTTCCTGCATATAATATACCTTCACAATCACAATCCCTGCTGCCGCAATTCCCGCCAGCACCAGATACCCCGCCTGCATCCCGCCTGCTGAAACTATACTTCCGGTAAACATCGGAAATGTTGTCATTCCCACCGCATATACCGCCTGGAAAAAACCCATGGCGGTTGATTTCTTTTCTGCGGGAACCCCCTGCATCGCTTCAGAGGTGGCATAGGAGAACAGAATTCCTGTCGCCATACCGGGAAGAATCTGGAGAACCAGAATCACCGGAACACTGCCCACGGCCGGAACCATGCCACAGTACACCACCAGCACGGCAAGCACCGCCGGAATCCAGAACCTCGGCCCTCTCTTTCCACAGAACCCGGAAGACGCCAGTGCGGAAAAGGATACCGCAGACACCATATAAATGATGGAGGAAATTCCCACAAGAGCATCCGAAGCGCCGCAGTCCTTCAGGATCTGATTGGTAAATGACATCGTAGTCGTAAGCTGAATGCCCTGTTGAATCAGGGCAATCACTGAAAACACAATAATCCTCCTGCCTTTGCAAACAGAGAGGAGTTCCTGAACGGCAGGCATTCCATGGACTGTCCTATCTGATTTTTCTTCTTTCAGAAAGAAAGCCAGTATAAACGCGATTCCCCCTGCCGCTACGCTGAACATACACAGATTGCGCATACCGATCTGTGTGTAACAGAGCGTACTTGCGACAAATCCCAGAAGCATGCCAAGGTTATTGAACATGACGATCCGACTTGTGGCTCTCTGCTGTTCCCCTGCGCTGAATTTCCCGGTAAAGAAAACCATAAAAGAGATCCACATGGCGGATGCCAGCCCGGAAAGCAGATTCGCTGCCAAAAATCCTGTGCCGTTGCACATCACCACTCTGCACAGGGACGCCAGACCGGATGCTGCGGCGCCTGACATAATAAACGGCTTATGCCTTCCCACCCGATCCGCGCTCAGTCCTACCGGCAGGCGGAGTATAAGCTGAGAAACTCCATAGGCGCCGACAATGATTCCTACCACATTTCCAGCTGTTCCTGCAGCGGTCAGATAAGTGGTCTGATATGGTATGTACACGTACTGGGCGAACCAGAATAACGTTACAATTGCAAGGAAAATTATGTTCTGACTGTTTCTTTTCTGTTTCATGCTTTATATCCTCTGTAAATATTTTGGTCAAAAATCTCAGGATCTTTTCCTGTATACCGATTTGTCCCTGGCAGGCATCCTGTCTCCGTACGCATAATAAAACGGATTCTCCCTGACAGTATATCACATCACAGGAAAATCCGTTCTCTTTAAATTTGTTATGGCTGTTCATTTGTACTAACCGTTAAATTAACCATCCGGCTTCACTGTTATTCCAGCAGGCCTTTCAGAGCGCTTACACATCCGTCAATTCCGAGCATGCCAGAGTCCAGAATCACGTCATAGTTTTCCATTTTTTTCCAGTCATCTCCTGTATTAGCCCTGTAATATCCCGCTCTCTTTTTATTATAATATCTGCGGGTGGAATCGATCTCAGAATCTTTAATGCCATAGTCTTCCGCAATTCTCTTTCTCACCGCGGATTCATTTCCCGAACGGATAAACACTTTGATAACACCTTTCTGATCCCGGAGTGCTTCAGAAGCGCAGTGTCCAAGGAAAATCGCCGGCCCCTCCATGGCAAGTCTGCGGATCTCCAGCTGTTCATCCAGAAAGACCTTTCCCTCTTCTGTCAGCATGTCCGGCTCCCCGGTCTGCATACGGCTCATCAGGAACATGGTATAAAGCAGGCTTCCCGTTGCTTTCTCTTCATACTGGTTCACACGGTCCTCCGGGATTCCTCTTTTCTTCGCCACCGCGTCAAGGATCTCATGACCATAGCAAGGCACACCTGTCACTTCCGAGAGTTTCCTGGCTATCTTAGTTCCTCCGCTTCCGTATTCCCTTTCTATTGTAATATAACGAAATTTCATCTCCGCAACCTCCTCGCTGTCATCTATTACTCATGAGAGTATTAATCTCCATCCGTTGATTGTTCTTCGCTTTGGTATTATAATAAAAATACACACTTACCACAATGGGCATGTAAACCATACTGTGGTTTAATATACATTATTTATAATTGTGTGTATTATTTTGGCACATTTCGGCATATGACGCAGATGAGAAAAGCTGCTTATCTTTCCAGAGGGAGACATTTTACTATGGGCAAAACAACGAAACAGGATCTGAGATTTATAAAAAACGAGAAGCTGATACGGGATACCTTCAGAGAAATGATTGCGGAAACAGATTACTCCAAAATCTCAATCAAAGAGCTCACACAGAGGGCACAGATTAACCGGAAGACCTTTTATCTGCATTACGCATCTCTTGACCAGCTGCTGTATACCCTGCAGCTGGAACTGATGGAACCCACTCTGAAGGATATCTCGGAAACAACCTTTCCCGATGATGCAGAAAAAATTATTCAGCACAGCTTCTGCTTCCTGTCCTCTCTTGACTGTACGGACAAAAAAATACTCTCAAGTAAGGGGGATTTTCCGGACGGGAAAAATCCTTCCGACCTGATCCGCGACCGATTTTTTCAGAAGTATGAATGTCTTCCGAAATATAACCGTTTTGAAAGCGACCTCATTCTTACATATTTTTCCATGTGTCTCGGCGTTGTCTACCGTCAGTGGCAGGTAAACGGCCAGCGGATTCCCATGGAAGAAATGATTCCGCTGGCTACCCGCCTGATTCTTCACGGCCTGGGAGGAACAGGACTGCTGGATGAGATAACAAAGGAATAAATCCTGATTTTCATCTCTTCCGGGAGCAGATAACTTCTCACGTACTGTTTCAGCATCTTCCTGTTCCGACTCGTCACTTCCGCATAGCTCGTGAGATAAATGACAGCAAATGTCCTCGCAGTCCAGTCCCAGAACCTTGTCATCCACATCGCTTTTCGCTGTCAGCTGGCTGTCAACAAAAATATCAGTTATCGCTTTTTTCCTCTCTTTGCCCCTCTTCCGCCAGTTCCTGGACTTCCTCCGCACTGATCTCCAGAAGTTCCGCGATTTCTTCCATGGAATCGCCTTTCTCTATCCGGTTTCCGATGTTCCTCTTTAAAGTCTGCCGCCTTCCGATCTCTATTCCAAGCCCTTTTCCGCGCTCTTCTCCTCTCTTTTCTCCACGTTCTTCTCCTCGTTTTTCTCCTCTCTTCTCGGCGCTCTTCATCTGTGAATTGTAATCACGGATCGCCTTCTGTCTCAGTTCATATTCCATCCTCTTCTGTTCATCCACACTCAGTTTCTTCAGTTCATTGTATGCCTCGTCAATATATTCATCTTTCTTTGCCATATCTTCGAACTCCTCCCGGTTCTTCCCTCCCAGGAATCTCATCCAGCGGATCACCCCGTTTTCATTCTGGTCTTCCGGCGGCAGTTTCCCCAGTTCCAGAATATAGAGCTCGATCAGATCCGTATACTGTTCTCCGGTCTCCGTATCGCAGAATGCGATCTTCCGGCAGCATCTCCTGTCATTCGGGAAATGGATAAAATCGAGAATACTGACATGGATGCATTTCTGCAGCCTGTCGTAATCCTCACCTTCCTGAATCTGACCGGTATATATTTTACTGACATAAAACAGCACCCGATTTGTCCAGTGCTCAAAATAAGCTACCTGCATCTCCAGATTCATTTTTGTTCCATCTTCCAGTTCGACCAGCACATCAAGAATACCAAGCTTGTCACTTTCCGATTCCTTCCTAAGTTCTGTGGAAATCAGGATGGTATCTGCGATTTCTTCCGGTTGTTTCTCAAGGACAGCCGCAATGAAGCCTTTCCGCACTTTCGGATTTTTCATCAGCTCTTTGAAACAGAAATCCACGGTGGGAAGCATTATAAAGTTATCATTTTTCTTTTTTTCACTGCTTTTATTCATGTGTTCTCCTCCTATTTTATCACGGCATCTGTTCTGATGAAACACCGCATGAACCGGTTTTTCTGAAAAATCACAACATTCCCGTAACCGAACTGTTCTCAGGAAATATTCAGTTTTCACTTTTGTTGAATTTGGGAGCGATACTGCTCCATGATCTCATCTGAAAATTTGAAATGTTACCCGAAAGAAATCCCCTGTATTCCCGACTGTTGATACTCTCGTTTATCTCTGTTGGAATCAAAATAGCACACTTTATTGCACATTACAACAGACTTTATGCCGAAAATCAGGTTGTCAACAAACTTACATGAATTGTAAAAAGTTATTCACAGGATGGCGATAAATTTTCCACTCTTCCAATGCCAGGCATCCGGATTTTCCCGGAACTGTTTTTTATCAACCAGCTTTTCGGAAAAATCCGAACACTAAACTGAATTTTATAGAGATTAAAGCAGCGCCATCGCCACGGTTCCCGCTGTCAGCAGAACCAGCCCCACTGCTTCTTTCCTGCCCAGCTTCTCTCCAAACACAAAGTAAGAGAACACAACTGTCACCAGCACACTCAGCTTGTCGATGGGAGCCACCACACCGGCCGGTCCTTCCTGCAGGGCGCGGTAGTAGCAGAGCCAGGAGGCTCCTGTTGCTATGCCAGAACAGCAGATGAATGCAAGCTCTTTTTTCTCAATTCTGCGCACTTCATCCTTCTTTCCTGTCACCAGCACCATCATCCACGCCATCACCAGCACCACACATGTACGGATAGCCGTTCCCAGATTGGACTCTACGCCGGATATGCCGATCTTGCCCAGAATCGCGGTTAAACTGGCGAAAAATGCAGAACCGACCGCATAGAGAAACCAGCCGCCTCTTCCGCCGTCCTTTTTTTCCACATCCTTTTTCTCTATCATCAGTAAAATACCTGCCGCAATCACCGCCACTTCCGCGGCTTTCGGCAGAGAAATCCCCTCTCCGAGAAAGATCAGTGCCAGAAGTATCGTCAGAATCGTACTTGATTTATCAATGGGAACGACTTTATTGATATCTCCGATCTGAAGCGCCTTGAAGTAACACAGCCAGGAAGCGCCCGTAGCCGCTCCGGACAGAACCAGGAAAAGCAGCGTACGTCCGCTGATTCCGGTGATCTGATTCTGAGGTCCCACGACAAAGACCATAACCCACGAAAAAAACAGGATCACGACTGTCCTCACCGCAGTCGCCACAGTAGAATTCGTCTTCCTGATCCCGCATTTTGCCAGTATCGAAGTCAGGCCTGCAAAAAAAGCAGAGCCCGCTGCATAAAAAAGCCACATATTTTATTCCTTCTTTCCTGCAACTCTTACCGGCAGTCCATATCTGCCGGTTCACATCTGTCACACCTTATCTGCCACTTGCCCGCCTATTTCATTCCTGCCCTGCTCTCACCGATATATTTTTCCAGGTCCCGCATCACATCCGCCAGGGTAATTGCATCCAGCTCCCGCTCCATGGCGTCCTGCACCCGCTTCAGCTTGTCATCCAGAATATTGTGAATATTCTTTCCCACAGGGCAGTCCGGATTCGGATTCTCATGAAAATGGAACAGAGTATTCTCCTCAATACACTCCACTGCCCGATACACATCAAGAAACGTAATTTCGTCCAGAGGCTTTATGACCGCCGCCCCTCCGGTTCCCCGCTTCACTTCAATAATTCCTGCATCCCGCAGCTGCGAGAGAATCCGTCGGATAATCACGGGATTGACATTGATACTTGACGCCAGAAAGTCACTGGTTATCTTATACTCGTCTTTAAAATTCTCCATACATGTCAGCATATGTATGGCAATTGTAAATCTGCTTGAAATCTGCATTGCACTCTCATCTCCTTCTGGTTCTCACTGACACGCAGCGGATGAATCGCTGAGCAGATCTTCATACAGCTCCCGGTCCATATCTTTAAACACGTTAAATACCACCCGGTCAAAATCAGCCGCATACTCTCTCAGGGAATCCGTCACTGTCTCCACCGCTATCTTTGCCGCCTCATCATTTGGAAAACGAAATTCGCCTGTACTGATACAGCAGAACGCCACGGAACGAATCCTGTTCTCCACACAGCACTTCAGCACATTTTCATAACAGCTTCGCAGATCCGCTCTGAGCCTGTCATTCAACCGTCCGCCCACAATCGGTCCCACCGTATGAATGACATACTGAGCCGGAAGATTGTATCCTTCCGTCAGGACAGCCTGCCCGGCCGGCTCTTCATAGCGGCGGCCGTATTGCATTCTTCTGCGGTTCATATAATGGCTGCAGGCCTCTCTGAGCTCAATCCCCGCCGCGCTGTGGATGGCATTGTCAATACATCTGTGACATGGGACGAAACAACCGAGCATCTGGGAATTCGCAGCATTCACGATTGCCCCGATCCGGAGTCTTGTAATATCGCCCTGCCATACCGAGATCTTGTCTGCGTAAGGGTGTCTGCTTCCATACTTTGAGGCTGCAGTCGGGATCTCTGATACATCCACAATTCCCTTCTCCCTGGCCTCTTCCCTTAAAAACTCATCCTGTACCCGGATCACATCATCCGCCATCTTTCCCGGCATCCGGATATTCATAAGAGATCGCAGCGCCATCCGCTTTTCCTCATAGTCATCTCCGACTTCCAGATCTCTGTATTGTCCGGAATCTTCCTTAAATTCCTGAAGAAGCCAGTCAAGACGCCGCTCCTGCTTCTGACGTTCCTCCGTTTGTCTCTTATCCGCACTGTCCACTTATATGCCACTCCTTTACTGTTTCCTTTACTGCCGGCTCTTGCCCTGATATCTCCGGTAAACCAGCAGTTAAGCCCTCACCAGCCAGCCCAATGGCTGAACTGCTGTACAGTAGAAAAATAGCACCCTTTTGTTGTAATGTCAATAGTTACAATTCCTCCCTTTTCACTGTTCAGCTATTTAGTGCATTAACGGGAAGCTTTCTGATGGAAACAGAATTCAGACGGGATAAGTTTTCCAAAA
>CALWBC010000164.1 GCA_944375755.1 uncultured Mediterraneibacter sp.
GTTTTCATAATCCGGAAGAAGAGAATGGATATTTGAGCAATTGGTATCTGTCTGAATTTACAGTTGATGGCATTAAGTTTTCATCAATGGAACAATATATGATGTATGAAAAGGCATTGCTGTTTCAGGATCAGGAAGCAGCAGAGAAAATTTTACAGACAGATAATGTAGCAGAAATAAAAGCATTAGGCAGAGCTATACAGCGTTTTGATGATAAGATCTGGATAAAGGTAAGAGAAGAAATTGTTTATAGAGGTGTAAGCGAAAAATTCCGTCAGAATCCTGAACTTGCTGAAAAGCTGGAGCGGACAGGTGAAGAGATAATTGCGGAATGCGCTGTAAAAGATCGAATCTGGGGAATTGGTCTTTCTATGGAAGATGAGAACAGACTCTGCATTGATAAATGGAGAGGGCAAAATCTGTTGGGGGAAATTTTGATGCAAGTTAGAGAAGATATCAGGCATCAAAATAGAGTGACTCAGGCATTTCGGAATGTTGAAAAAGCCTTCTTCGGTGCAGCGGAAGATGCCGGCTTTCATGCAGAATCAGAATTGCGGGACTATGCAGAGAGAATCCATCAGAAAAAGGAGTAGGGATATATCATGGACCATTTTGAATTAGTATCAGATTACAAACCAACCGGCGATCAGCCTCAGGCCATCGAGCAGCTGGTCAAAGGTTTCAAGGAAGGTAACCAGTGCGAGACACTTCTCGGTGTCACAGGCTCCGGTAAAACCTTTACGATGGCAAACGTCATTCAGCAGTTAAATAAACCTACATTAATCATCGCACACAATAAGACTCTGGCGGCACAGCTCTACGGCGAGTTCAAAGAATTTTTCCCGAACAATGCAGTGGAGTATTTCGTGTCCTACTATGACTACTACCAGCCGGAAGCCTATGTTCCGTCCTCAGACACTTACATTGCCAAGGACTCATCTATTAATGATGAGATTGACAAGCTCCGCCTTTCTGCCACCATGGCTCTGACCGAGCGGCGGGATGTGATCATTGTTGCCAGTGTGTCCTGTATCTATGGCCTTGGTAACCCGGTGGATTACCAGAACATGGTGATCTCTCTGCGTCCGGGCATGATCAAGGATCGGGATGAGGTTATGGCAAAACTGATCGAGATCCAGTATGACCGGAATGACATGGATTTTCACCGCGGTACATTCCGCGTGCGCGGGGATGTGCTGGAGATTATACCGGCATATGAGAGTGAAACAGCCATCCGGATTGAATTTTTCGGGGATGAAGTGGACAGAATTACGGAGATTGACATTCTTACCGGGGAGATCAAGGATGAACTGAAGCATGTGGCTATTTTCCCTGCATCCCACTATGTGGTGGACAAAGAGAATATCAAAAGAGCGGTGCATGATATTGAGGAAGAGCTGGAAGAGCGGGTGAAAGAATTCAAGCGCCAGGACAAACTTCTTGAGGCCCAGCGAATTGCGGAGCGTACGAATTTTGATATCGAAATGCTAAAAGAGACCGGGTTCTGTTCCGGCATTGAAAACTATTCCCGCCATCTGGCGGGACTGGCTCCGGGCCAGCCTCCGTATACATTGATTGACTATTTCCCGGATGATTTCATTATGATGATCGATGAGTCGCATAAGACGATTCCACAGATCGGCGGCATGTATCACGGGGATCAGTCGAGAAAATCAACACTGGTGGATTACGGATTCAGGCTTCCGTCGGCGAAGGATAACCGCCCCTTGAATTTTGAAGAATTTGAGAGTAAGATTAATCGGGTTCTTTTTGTGTCCGCTACGCCAGGTCCCTATGAGGAGCAGCATGAGCTGCTGCGGGCGGAACAGGTGATACGTCCGACGGGCCTGCTTGATCCGGAGGTCAGCGTGCGGCCGGTAGAAGGGCAGATCGATGATCTGATCGGCGAGATCAACAAGGAAGTATCCAGGAAGAATAAAGTCCTGGTTACAACACTGACGAAGCGTATGGCGGAAGATCTCACGGATTATATGCGTGAAGTGGGAATCCGCGTGAAATATCTTCACTCGGATGTGGATACACTGGAGAGGACGGAGATTATCCGTGATATGCGGCTTGATGTGTTCGATGTTCTTGTCGGGATCAACCTGCTGAGAGAAGGACTGGATATTCCGGAGATTACGCTGGTGGCGATTCTGGATGCGGACAAGGAAGGATTTCTGCGTTCCGAGACATCACTGATCCAGACTATCGGGCGTGCCGCGAGAAATGCGGAAGGTCATGTTATCATGTATGCGGATACGGTTACGGAATCCATGCAGATGGCGATTGACGAGACGAGACGCCGCCGGGAAATCCAGATGAAATATAACGAGGAACACGGCATAACGCCTCAGACTATAAAGAAATCCGTACGGGATCTGATCAGTATCTCGAAGAAAGTGGCGGCAGAGGAACTGCGGATGGAGAAAGATCCGGAGTCCATGAGCGCGAAAGAACTGGAAAAACTGATTGCTGATCTGACAAAGCAGATGAAGAAAGCTGCCGCGGAGCTGAATTTCGAAGCTGCCGCGGAACTTCGTGATAAGCTGGTCGAACTCAAGAAAACACTGAATGATCTTGAGTGAGCGGCTGGTGAAATGAACAGGAAATAACAGGAAGGAAACGAAAGACATAAATGGGAACAAAGATGGATGCCCGGAAATATATCAGAATCCGGGGAGCAAATGAAAATAATCTGAAGAATATCGATGTAGATATCCCGAGGAATGAGCTGGTGGTTCTCACGGGGCTGAGCGGTTCGGGAAAGTCCTCCCTTGCATTTGATACAATATACGCGGAGGGACAGAGACGTTATATGGAATCTCTGTCTTCCTATGCAAGACAGTTTCTCGGACAGATGGAGAAACCAGATGTGGAGAGCATAGAGGGACTTTCTCCGGCGATTTCCATTGACCAGAAATCTACGAACCACAATCCACGTTCTACGGTGGGAACAGTGACGGAAATCTATGATTATTTCCGTCTTCTTTACGCGAGGGTGGGAATCCCGCATTGTCCGAAATGCGGCCGTGAGATCGCGAAACAGACTGTTGATCAGATGGTCGACCAGATTATGGCGCTGCCGGAACGGACAAAGATTCAGCTTCTGGCCCCGGTTGTCAGGGGGCGGAAAGGCACACATGCCAAGCTTCTGGAACGGGCAAAAAAGAGCGGATACGTCCGTGTGCGTGTGGACGGCAGTCTGTATGAACTGTCGGAAGATATCACACTGGATAAAAATATAAAGCATAATATTGAAATTATTGTGGACAGACTTGTAGTGCGTCCGGGGATTGAGAAGCGCCTTACAGACTCTGTGGAGAGTGTGCTTCATCTTGCGGATGGCCTGCTTGTTGTGGATGTGATTGACGGACAGCCGATGAATTTCAGCCAGAGTTTTTCCTGTCCGGACTGCGGTATCAGTATCGAAGAGATTGAACCGAGAAGTTTCTCGTTTAACAATCCGTTCGGAGCCTGCCCGGAATGTTACGGGCTGGGATACAAGATGGAGTTCGCGGAGGAACTGATGATTCCGGATCCGTCGCTATCCATTAACGAGGGCGCGATCGCGGTTCTGGGATGGCAGTCCTGTACGGATAAATCCAGCTTTACAAGGGCGATTCTGGATGCTCTGTGCAAGGAGTACGACTTTGACCTGGATACTCCCTTTGAGAAATATCCGAAGAAAATCCATGATATTCTCATACATGGAACAAATGGAAAGAGCGTGAAAGTCTTTTATAAGGGCCAGCGGGGAGAAGGCGTATACGATGTGGCTTTCGAAGGGCTGATTAAAAATGTGGAACGCAGGTACAGGGAAACCGGTTCCGAAACCGTGAAAGCAGAGTATGAGACCTTTATGAATATCACTCCCTGTTCTGCCTGCAAGGGGCAGCGGCTGAAGCCGGGGGCTCTCGCGGTGACGGTGGGAGATAAAAATAT
>CALWBC010000165.1 GCA_944375755.1 uncultured Mediterraneibacter sp.
AGGGTCATCGCCTCGTTGTCATTTTCCGTATAGGTTCCGGGAAGGCCTTCCGGGACATCCTTGCCGCCTCGAATCCTGTAGTCCGAAAAACGGAAATCCGAGAGCCGGCTTCCGTTTGGAGAAACGACCTCAACAGCCGGAATCCGGTAATCCGTAGTCCCGAAAACGCCGTATTCCTGGCGGATATGTTCGAGAGACATCCTTTTGTTGTCCGGGTCAAAGCTGGCTGCCATTCCTCTGGAACGCAGTTCCAGCAGCCAGGAATAGTCCTCTCTTTCCCGGATGCGCTTCCCAAAATAAAGCTGGCCGAGCTGGTGATTCGGCAGAATTGTCATAATATAGCTGATTTCATCATTATAGAGATGAAACATATTTTCTGCATGATTTACTGAAATATTCATATTATACCTCCTGATCCCATCTGAATGTTCCGCAGTACGTACATGCTGCCTTAAAAGCGTAGAAATATCATATAATGCAGCAGGCGGAATGAACAGGAGATAATGTATTAAAAAACAGTCAAAATGTACGATCTTTCAATGACAGTCGAATGCTCAGAGACAGTCCAGGCGGTCACTTTTTCCGGTGAGCTTGGATTTCGTACGCTCCCAGTTGTCTTTCCGGTAGCCGGATGGAGTGAGACCGGTTTTCTTCTTAAACAGTTTGGAAAATACCAGGGGATCCGAATATCCGCAGGACTGAGCCACTCCTTCAACAGACAGATCACTCAGGGCGAGCAGCTGCTGCGCTCGGGTGATGCGGTAGCTGACCAGATAATCCTGGGGAGACTGATTCAAAAAACGGGTAAAAAGAGTGTGCAGATACCCTCTGGTTACTCCCGCGTAATCTGCCACATCAGACACACGGATTCCGTAGTGATAATTATTCTGAATGAATTCAACCGCTTTTCTGACGTAGAGATTATCTGTCTCATCCCGGGAAGTGATCCTGGGCTTCAGACTGCCGGCCAGCATGCCGAAGAACGAATAAAGAAAACTTTCCCGCCAGAATTCATTCTCAATTGTGCCGGTATTTCTTTTCAATGCTTCGATGACCAGCTTCTTGAGATCCGCGCCACAGTCACAGTGGAATGTCCGCGTTTCGCCGCCAAGACCGATATCGCTTAAATACTCTTCCGCGCGGGGGCCGTCAAATCCGACCCACAGATAAGTCCAGGGTTCCTTTTCATCCGCCTGGTAGAACGTGAGCGTCTCCGGGCGGATCAGGAATCCCTCTCCTGCGGACAGGGAAATCTGCTGCCCTCCGACCCGGTAGATTCCTCTGCCTTCCAGAATAAAGTGAATGATATAATTGGGACGCACGGCAGGGCCGAAACTGTGCCGCGGTTCGCATTTTGAATAACCGCAGAAGCAGAGATAAAAATCCGAAAATTTTCTGTTTTTCAGCTGCAGTACATAAGAATCTTCCAAAGAGATTTTCCTCCTTTTCCATCGTAACCAAAGGATACACTCAAAGAGTAGATTCCAGCATAATCTGCCGGAGTTTTCCGTCAATATACCGGCGCAGTTTCTCATGTTCCGGGAACTCGAGACGGGGATCTTCTTCCAGCAGGCCGGAGGCGTCCGCGGATGCCTCTTTAAGGATGGCAGCGTCCTGAAATACATCTGCGATATGAAAATCCAGGACACCGCTCTGACGGATTCCAAAGAGATCTCCCGGGCCGCGGAGACGCAGATCTTCTTCCGCAATAAAAAAGCCGTCATTCGAATGGTTCAGGATATCCAGTCTTTCCTTTGTTTCATCAGAATTCGAAGCTGTCATAAAGATGCAGTAAGACTGATATTTTCCTCTGCCTACCCGGCCGCGGAGCTGATGAAGCTGAGCGAGTCCGAATCGCTCGGAATTCTCAATCATGATCACTGTGGCATTCGGCACATCAATGCCGACTTCAATTACCGTTGTGGAGACAAGAATCTGGATTTCATTTCTTCCGAACGCATCCATGATTTCATCTTTTTCCTGCTGCTTCATCTTTCCGTGAAGACAACCCACGCAGATTCCTCCGCCCATTTCTTCCGAAAGCATCTGCGCGTAGTCCGTAACATTTTCCGCTTCCATGCTTTCGCTCTCTTCTACCATCGGACAGATCACATAACACTGCCGTCCTTCTGCTATCTGCCGTTTCATGAAAGAATAGGCTTTTTCCCGATACCCGGTGTCAACCACACAGTTTTTAATGGGAAGGCGATTGGCAGGCATTTCATCCACAATGGAGATATCCAGATCCCCGTACAGGATAATTGTGAGGGAACGCGCGATCGGGGTTGCGCTCATGACAAGGATATGCGGAAGGGATCCTTTTCCGGCAAGAGCTTCCCTCTGCCTTACTCCAAAGCGATGCTGCTCATCGGTAATGACAAGAGCCAGGCTGTGGTAGTGAACTGTTTCCTGAATCAGGGCATGCGTGCCGATTACGATAGAAGCTTCGCCGGATTCGATCCGCGCGCGGGCCTTTCGTTTCTGTGCCGCGGTCATGGAACCGGTCAGAAGTTCCGCTTCCAGCGGTATGTGGTATTCTTCCAGCATGGAAATCAGATTCGCGTAATGCTGACGGGCCAGCACCTCGGTCGGAGCCATCATCGCCCCCTGACAGCCGTTGAGTCCCGCGAAAAAAAGAGCCAGAAAGGCCAGGATTGTCTTGCCGGAACCGACATCTCCCTGGACCAGACGTGACATGACATAGTCCCCCTGCATATCTCTTCGAATCTCATCCCATACCCGGCTCTGCGCAGATGTGAGATCATACGGAAGGTCTCTGATAAAACGGTCTATCTCCGGCTGTTCCTGAAAACAGAAATGATTTCCCGCCCGGTTTTCCTCCTGCCGGTTTCTGCGAAGCGCCAGGATAAAAACAAGAAATTCCTCATAGACAAAACGTCTTCTCGCCTCGATGAACTCCTCTTTATTTTCAGGAAAGTGCATCCGGAAAACCGCTTCCCCATAGGGGAGAAATCCATGGCGCAACACGAGAGCCGCAGGAAGTATATCCTGGCGGTCATCCGCATATTCCAGCGCCTGTCTGACTGCTTTGATCACTGCATTATTGGTCAGGCCGTTTGTCAGATGATAGACCGGCTGCATGGTATGCAGTTTCCGGGTATACTTTTCAGCCGGGTAGTAGATTTCCGGATGTTCCATCACGAGTCCCTGTCGTCTGCGAACCACCCTGCCGCGGAGAATCAGCAGTCCGCCACGATTCAGTGTATTTCGCAGAAAAGGCATGCGGAACCAGATTACCTTCAGTGTACCGGTGATGTCTTTCAGATGAAGTGTGGTTACCTGCAGTTTCCGTCCGGCGGATACCTGAATCCTTCCGAACACCGTACCCGCTACCGTGCAGGTCGTTCCCTCTTTTGCTTCACTGATGGGAACCGGATCTTCGAACAGTTCAAATCTTGCCGGATAGTACCGGATCAGGTCCCCGATCTGCCGGATGTTCAGCTTTTCATATAGCTTTGCTGTTTTATCACCGATTCCCTTCAGAGCGGTGATGCTGTTTGATTCATTCATATATCCTTCTCCTGTTTTTGCAGATAGACAGCCGGAGGAGGCAGGTGAAACAAAGGCGCCCTCCCGGAAGGAAGAGCGCCCTGTATTCGTACCGCCACAGAGTGTTTACTCTACGGAAAGCACATAATAGTAAATCGGCTGTCCGCCCATATGCACGTCAATATCAATGTCAGGATAGATTTCCTCCAGACTTTGAGCGAATTTCTCCGCATCACCGGGAAGAACATCCTGTCCATAGTAGAGGCTGATCAGTTCGGAATCCTCATCCACAAGCTGGGAAAGCATGTCTTTTGTCGTCTCTTCGACAGACTGTCCCACGGAGAGAATTCCGGAATCTCCGATTCCCATGATATCGCCTTCGTGGATCTCCTTGTCATCGATATGGGTATCACGGACCGCGTAAGTAACCTGTCCGGTTTTAACATTCTTGATTGCTTCCTGCATTGCCTCCATATTGGTATCCACATCCGCCTCGGGCATATAGCTGATTACCGCAGTAATTCCCTGAGGCACGGTTTTGGTCGGAATAACAATAATATCCTTATCCTTTGTAAGTGACTGCGCCTGATTTGCAGCCAGAATAATATTTTTGTTATTCGGGAAGATGAATATATGATCCGCATTGACCTGATCAATCGCGGTAAGCATATCATCGGTGCTCGGGTTCATCGTCTGGCCACCCTCAATGATATAATCCACGCCCAGTTCGCGGAAGATCTCGTTCATCCCGTCGCCGATGGAAACAGCGATAAAGCCTGTCGGTTTTCTCGGTTCCGCCTTCTTGGCCGGAGCGGCCTCTGCCTGCTGAGCCGCTGCCTTTCCGGCATCACGGATCAGTTTTTCCTGATGCTCTTCTCTCATGTTGTCTATTTTAATCCGTGAGAGCTGGCCATAAGTGAGTGCTTTCTGGATAGCAAGTCCCGGGTCATTTGTATGAACATGAATTTTCACAACGTCATCATCCGCAACACAGACAATGGAGTCGCCGATGGACTCAAGATAGCTTTTGAGACCTGCTTCATCTTTATCCGTAAACTCTTTTTCGGTCATAATGATAAATTCCGTACAGTAGCCGAACTTGATATCAGTCTGGGCCTGCTGCGCAGGTTTCACCATGGTTGTTCCGGATCCGGCTTCAATGGAAGTGTAGTCAATCTCTTTTCCAAGGAAAGCGTCATAAGCTCCGTGAATCACTTCCAGAAGTCCCTGTCCGCCGGAATCTACCACTCCGGCCTCTTTGAGAACAGGAAGAAGCTCCGGAGTCTGCGCCAGCACTTCTTCTGCGTGCCTGATTACTTCCGGAAGAAAAACTTCCAGGTCATCTGTGGTCTCCGCAAGTTCCGCGGCCTTCTGTGAAATTCCCTTCGCAACAGTAAGAATTGTACCTTCCTTTGGCTTCATGACCGCCTTGTATGCGGTCGCTGTTGCCCGGTCACAGGCTTTTGCAAGTACATTTACATCTATTTCCGAATATTCACGGATCTCTTTTGTAAATCCACGGAGAAGCTGCGAGAGTATAACACCGGAATTTCCTCTGGCACCCCTCAGAGATCCGGAGGAGATCGCCTTAGCCATGGAAACCATATCCGGGTTGTCAAGCGCCTGGACTTCCTTTGCAGCTGACATAATGGTCAGCGTCATGTTCGTACCGGTATCGCCGTCCGGTACGGGAAATACATTTAATTCGTTAATGAATTCCTTTTTTGCATCAAGATTTGCTGCCCCGGCAAGGAACATCTTCCGGAGCATCTCCGTATTTATCGTTTTAACAGCCACGACAATATCCTCCTTAATCTATCACTCTCACACCTTCAACGAAGATGTTGATCTTTTCTACCGTCATGCCGGTAAATTCTTCAACCTTGTATTTTACATTGCTCATAAGGTTGTCAGAAACAGAAAGGATATTCACACCATAAGCGACAATGACATGAAAATTCAGGGTGAGGGCGTTGTCATCCGAGATCTCAACCTGGATTCCATGTGTGAGACTGTCTTTCTTTAAAAGGCGCACAAGGCCGTCTTTCATATTTACAGCCGCCATGCCGACAATTCCGAAACATTCAACAGCTACGGAACCGGCATATTTGGCGATCACTTCAGGATTGACCGTGATGATTCCAAGATCTGTGCTCATACTTCCCTTCATCATGTTTACCTCCAGTTCTATATAATGGATTTTTGCCATAAATAACATGATTATTATACTATTACTCCAAAGATTTTACAAGATACATTCGTTTTTTAAAAAAAATACTTGCAATAGGAAAATCTTTCTGCTAGAATATCATTGTTATGAGTCTATACGACCAGTTTACATTGTTAGGAGGTGCAGTCATGGCTAAATGTGCTATTTGTGAAAAGGGTGCTCATTTCGGAAACAGCGTGAGCCACTCACATAGAAAGTCACCGAAAATGTGGAAATCAAATGTTAAGTCAGTCAGAGTAAAAACAGAAGGCGGCTCCAGAAAAATGTACGTATGTACATCCTGCCTGAAGTCAGGACGCGTTGAGCGCGCTTAATTTGACAGTTTTTGATATTTAGATGACACGGAAAAACGGATCTGCAAAGCAGATCCGTTTTTATTTTGTCTAACAGCAGAACAGCCGGTACCCCACGATCAGGAACAGGGCAATGAGAATCACACCCCAGACCAGATTTGGAAGGAGCATCATGATAAACATGCCCAGTGCCATCCAGAACAGGGCGAATCCGCATACCTTTTTCATCTCATCACTCCCCATCGCTTACGCAGGGCTGTTGTTTTATTGTATGTGTATCCCGGGAAATTATTCCTCTGCCGTGCAGATTTTACCTGACGTAATACGGTTTATTCCGACTCTTCATCGTCCGAATCCAGTATATCCATTACATCCTTTTCCGTCATACGATCTTCTTTTCTGGAGGTAAAGCGGTCTACAACATCGGGAACCATATCAAGGATCTTTGTGATGGTATCCTGGTTTTTAATGTTGACGAGCCGGGTTTTTCCATCCTGGATTACGATTACGGCACTTGGCGTCAGCTTTCCGCCGATACCGCCCATTCCTTTTTCCTTTTTTTCGCCGGAAAAAGCCCCTGCTCCGATACCGAAAGATACATCCACAAGAGGCAGGATGATCGTTCCGTTGATATGGATCGCGTCACCGACCACGGTTTTGGACGAAACAACGCCGTCCATTCCCTTGAACAGAGATTCCAGTGTGGTTTTGAAATTATTGTTTGATTCAGCCATTTTATTCTTCCTCCTCATCATGGATTTTTCTTATATAAATAATTATAATTTGAACTTTCTGATATGCCGGATGGTAGTCCTTACATTTTTATCCGCTATAACGCGTAGCCCGAAGATGGCCGCGTGGAGAATGCGAAGCCGTCCGCTTATGTGCGCCTCTCCCCGGAGAACCCGATGCTCAAAATCCGGCTCGATTTCCGTAAATTCCCCGATCACGGGATAAATCATGCTGATACCGGCAAGCAGATAACCTGTGTACGCAGGATTCTGAAAACCAAATTCGATCCGCAGATCTGCCTTTTTCGGTCTGATGGCCCGAAGCAGGCGGCGCACTTCCCCGAGAATCCGGCGAAACGCGTTCTGATGGATCTCGTTTTGAACAAAGGCTTCTATCCGTTCCTTTGTTTTCTCTAACGATTTTATCTTAGCACAGATCTTTTGAAATGTATATTTTATCTTCTTCCGGAGCTTTGATATTCTGTCCGTAATCCTCCCGATAAAAGAGTTTTCCGGGACGGTTCCAGTTCCTGCCGCCTGCCGGGCGCTGCCGTCGTCGGATTTTTTATGATGCGTCTGCTGTCTCCGCGCTTCTGACGCGTCATGGTCTGACAGAATTTGATCTGAGGTGTTTTTACCCGGTTCGTTTTTAGCTGACGCGGTTTTATCCGATGTGTTTTTATCCGGCATGGATATTTCGGCCTGGTTTGCGTCGGGGACTTTTGAGCTTTTTTGCTCTGTACGGCTGGGCGGTGAAGCAAAGATTTCCGGCTCAGCGGGAGGTTTCCCGCTTCCGAAGTGCTTCCACGCTGCCCGCATGCCCCAGGAGAGAGTGCCGCTTTCATAACAAAATCTTCCCGCAATCAGATGGAACAGCCAGTGAAATCTGATATCTGCTTTCATGCTTTCCGGACTGTTGTCCACAGACGCTTCCGCATGATAGACAAAGGGACTCAGAAGAAGCACCACTGTCACCAGAATGATAAGCCCCAGGATGCCGAGTATCAAAAAGCCTAATATTTTTAAAATAAACAGAATGATATGTAACATCCTATCTACCGTCCTGTCTCATTAAATTCCCGCTGGCGTGCCAGAATATACCGGCGTATGTCAGCGCTTCCTGTTTTTTCATATACTGTCCGGGTTATGTCTTCAACCATATACAGAGCATCGTCATAACCGTCCGCGATGCCTATGACAAAGAGGGATGAATTGTCAAATACATGCTGCTTCATCAGGATAGCGGAGAAAAACTCCAGCTGGTTCTGTTCTCCCTGCGAGAGGGCTATGACAAAGACATCAGGCAGAACGCTGTTTGAGCGGAGCTTTCTCTTTATTTTTTCCACTTTTTCCTGCCAGCATTCACTGACTCTGAGATCACAGTAAAACTCGATATGCATACTATTCCCTCCTGTCAATGATTTGTTTTTAATTATAGTAAGAGTCGAGGATCGTTCCGGCGATGGATACGGCTTTGCCGCCTGCACTTCCATCGGATCCTTCGGTAATAACACTGATTACCAGCTCCGGATTATCGACATTTGTAAAGCCGACAAACCAGGAATGCGTCCGTTCCCCGTCTACCAGACTGTATTCCGCGGTGCCGGTTTTCCCGGCTGCTGTGTAGGAACGACCGCTCAGGACAGAGCCGGTTCCTTCATTGACAACCGCTGTCATATAGTCCTTCAGCTGAGCAGCTTCTTCTGATGTCATCAGCCGCGCATAGCTTTTGGGTACATTTCTGCGCACCTCTGTCCCGGTATAATTGGTTACGCTGTCTACCAGGTAAGGTTCCATCAGTGTCCCTCCATTGGCGATTGCCTGTGTGATCAGAGCCATGTGATACGGACTTACCGTAGTTTCTCCCTGTCCCATGGCTGTCATCATAATCTCCGCGGTGTCTGAATTCTTATCCAGCGCAAAGGAACTTTTGGTATAATCAAGGACACCGGGAAGCTCGGAATTAAAGAGCAGATCTTTTGCGGTATCCTGGTATCCGCTGATATCCAGATTCAGACCGATATTTGCAAATGATGAGTTGCATGAATTCGCGAAAGAGCTTCTCAGATCTTCCAGTCCGTGCACGGTGCTGTCAAAACAGCGGATGGTTACATCGCCCTGAGTGATGGACCCCTGACAGTCATAAGAATAGGATGCATAATTGCTGTTCTGTCTCATATATGCCAGTGTGGTTACAATTTTAAATACGGATCCGGGGGCGTAGGAACCGTTCGTCGCCCTGTTCAGCAGAGGGCTGTTCTCGTCGTCTGAATTCAGATAATCCCAGTCGGACGCGAGACTGTTCGGATCAAAATCAGGCTTTGATACCATGGTCAGTATTTTGCCGGTATCCGCCTCCATGATCACTACAGCTCCTTTATTGTCGCCAAGCGCATTATAGGCAGCCTGCTGGAGATCCGCGTCCAGTGTGGTGACTACGGTATCCCCCTGATCTTTCGCTCCGTTGAACTCATTCTGAATCTTCTCCATGAAAAATGCGTTTGAAGTGAGAAGTTCGAAATTCTCCACGGATTCCAGACCGGTCTTTCCAAGGTCAGGATCACTGTAGCCGACCACATGGGAAAACAGAGATCCGTAAGGATAGTACCGGGTCTCTGTTCCGTCATCAGCCACATTGGTCTGGGCCAGAACATTGCCGTTTCTGTCTGTAATATTTCCACGGATCACATCTTCCGCAAACGCGTCCTGTCGCTGATTGTACGGACTGTTGACAAAGGTGGATGCCCGCACGATAGTGAAATAAATCACATAAGCCATCAGGGCAATAAAAAGTATAACGAAAAAGTATGTGATCCACGCAAACTCTCTATTTTGCGCGCGGTCTCTGGTTTTGCCGCTGCTGCGGTCTCCGGCTTTGCTTCTGGTTCGGACGCTGGCGCGGTCTCTGGTTCTGTCTCTGTTTTGGGACTTCTTCGAATTTTGGGGTGTTCTTCTTCGTCTTTCGGGTTCTTGTTCTTCCCAGGCCATTGTCTGCCTCCCTTTCTTTTTCAAGCTTTTCTTCTTCGTCTTCTCTCAGAATATACAATCCCTGTATGATGCCGAACATGATCATCGTGCTCAGCATGGAGCTTCCCCCGTAGCTCACAAAGGGAAGGGTCATTCCCGTTGAAGGGATAAATTTCGTGACACCGCCGATCTGGAGGAATACCTGGAAGATATAGCAGGTTCCAAGACCGAGGGCCACCAGTTTATAGAAACGGTTATGCAGTTCCATGGCAATATTCAGAAACATGACATAACAGCTTACGCAGATTAATATCAGGC
Organism: uncultured Mediterraneibacter sp.; assembly: GCA_944375755.1. Taxonomy (GTDB): domain Bacteria; phylum Bacillota; class Clostridia; order Lachnospirales; family Lachnospiraceae; genus Mediterraneibacter. Next base: position 10,050 of record CALWBC010000165.1, read on the forward strand.
AGAGTCCGAAAATCACTCCCATTTCCTCCACGATCGCGGAAAAGATAAAGTCAGTCTCAGCGACCGGTATCATATCCGGCTGTCCCT
>CALWBC010000166.1 GCA_944375755.1 uncultured Mediterraneibacter sp.
CTGCAGGTGGAATAACCGCAGGCTCCGCAGTTCAGCTCATCTTCTTTCGAATATTTTCCGGTGGATCTGAGAATCTGCTGAATCTGCTCTTCTGACGGGAGCGGGTCCGTTATGCTGTGGTCGCTGAAATGTTTGTACAGCTCTTCCGTACTCATATCCGGCAGATCTCTCGCCGCCTTGTAGGACACCACATTTTCAATCTTTACCTTTGTCTTGACATAAGATGTGTTCCAGTGAGCAGAAGCCGGCCCCCTGGCGCATCCGCCTTCACAGACATTCGCTTCGATAAAGCAGTGGTCCAGCTCCCCTCTGCGCAGGCATTCCAGCATCTCCATACAGTTTTCCAGTCCGTCCACGAAAACCTTGTGATATCCGTCCACATCCTCCTCCGTAATTACAGACTGAATCACCCCGCCGCTGACCGGGTAGAGCCGGTTGATCTTCGGGTCCGGATTTCCCATTGGCTTATCCTCACAGGATTTCAGTTCGATCCCCGCTTCCCTCAGCCAGACCGCCAGCTCCTCAAATGTCAGGATAGCGTCAATGGCGCCGGTGACACGCTCATCGCCGATGGCTTCCTGCTTCTTCGCAATGCAGGGGCCCAGAAACACGGTCCTTACATCCGGTCCGTAAATTTTCTTAATGTAGCGTCCATGAGCGATCATCGGCGAAACAACCGGAGCCATCAGCGGCGCGCAGTCCGGATAATATTTCTCAATCAGATCATTCACACTGGGACAGCATGTGGTAATAATATTCGGCATTTTGTTCTCACGGACAAGCTTTTTATACTCATTTGTCACCATTGCCGCACCCTCGGCAGTTTCTCTGACTTCATAAAATCCCAGTTTCTGCAGGGCGTCGACCACCTGTCCCGGAGTGTCAAATTCCAGCACACCGGCATAGGAGGGAGCTATGGATATCACGGTCTTTAGCCCCTGTCCGAGATAGCCCTTTACCCGTTCCAGGTCACTGGCAAACGTCTTCGCGTTCTGGGGACAGACTTCCAGACATCTTCCGCAGTTGATACAGTGATCCACCATAATGCGCGCCTGTTCATCCTTTACGGAAATCGCCTTCACCGCACAGTGGCGGACACATTTATAGCAGTGCCGGCATTTCGCATCTTTAAAGTCTATGACTCTCATCTGTCGAAACCTCCTGTTTTGTTTTTGTTTCCGAACCGTCTGTTCAGCATTTTTTCTCTATATAAATCCATTTTATCAGAGGAATTATGGAATATCTACAAATAATGCTTTTCCAAGGCAACTTTTCCTCCATCCTCTGCGTCTAATAATCAACAGCATAACTGATCAGCCTGTTGTTAACCGCAGATATTTCCAAAAGAGGAGGTGTATGCTACCATAATGAGCAGCAGAAAAAACAGGGAGGTGATTTCACTGGAATACCTTGTAAAACGCGCGCGCCAGGGCGATTGCCAGGCGTTTATCCATCTGATAGAGACAAACAGACAGAGCATGTATAAAGTGGCACGCAGCTACTTCTCCAACGAAGAAGATATTGCAGACGCCATACAGGACACAATCGAAACCTGCTACCGCTCTCTGCCGGATCTGAAACAGGAACGGTATTTTCGCACCTGGCTGATCCGGATTCTGATTCACAAATGCATTGATATCATACGAAAAAACCGGAGAGAGAATCCAACAGACCTCCTGCCGGAACAGGGAATCAACGATCCCGCGCTGAAAAACTGCGAATTTGAAGAGCTGATGCGCTCGCTGGATGAAAAGTACAGAACGGTTCTTCTCCTCTACTATTCCGAAGGATTTAAAATCAGCGAAATCGCGCAGCTTCTCGATATGGAAGAAAACACCGTAAAGTCCCGGCTTTCCAGAGGGCGGAAAAAATTCCGTGATATCTGGACGGACGCGACTGCCATGAAAGGAGGAATGATTAATGAGAAAAGAATATAACCAGGAAGAGATCGAACGCATCTTAAAACAGGATGCTGTAATACCGGAATCCATAGATCAGAGAATCCGGTCCACCTGCGAAAAATTAGGGCTGAACGGCCCTGCGGTTTCCGGCACGCAAAACGGATCCGCTCCAGCAGGCAGAAAAATCCACCGCCTCAAAAAGAAAAAAGTATGGCTGGTGATCGGCGCGGCCGCAGTTCTCACCATGGGGCTTGGAATCACGGCCGCGGCCGTCAATCATTTCCTGAATGTGGACCTGGTGGAGAAAAACGGAACACTCGCTTACAACGTCAGTGTAAACACAGAAGACCGGGAAGCCCATAAGCTCACCGCAGAACCGACCTATGTTCCGGACGGATACGTCTATCACCCGGAGGAAGGCCCTTACCATCTGAAATGGCACAATGACACAACGGGCGGCGGAATGGCAATTATTACCTACAATGCGGCGGAGCTGGATCAAATGACTCGGACTGATCACCCCTTGATCTCAAATTTTGACCAGGGCAGTTTTGTGGAAACTGTCAATATACAGGACATGCGGGTAGATGTATTCTCAGCTGACAGCATCTTCAGCGATGATCCGTCCACCAGACAGGACGTATTTCTCTTTAACGATGAATACGGCTACGCGATCCACCTCTATCTGACCGGAGTTGACCTTCCTGAAAACGAGGCCACGAAAGTCGCGGAGGGACTGGATATCCAGGTATCCGATGAGACAGTTCCCTTCGCCAGCGATGAAGAAATCGCCCGGATCAAAGAACAGCAGGATCAGCTTATAAAAGCGCAGAAAGATCTTCAGGAAGGACTGGCAGCTCCCATTGATCCGGTCACATACCAGAGCCTGTTCTATCAGATCGGCGATACTATCAGGTCCGCCGATGATCCGCTGGACAACAGCCAGTACCGGATCACCGATATCCGGATAGCGGACAGCCTGCCGCAGGATCAGTTTCCGAAAGAAAACTACACCCTTGACTATGACAGCGAAGTTGCGCCTCTTCTGAACGAAGACGGAACATTAAAACCGCATGACCGCTATCCGGTCACAGACGAAGGGCCTGACACAGCCGCTCCGGAAACCGTAAACTCCAGATTCCTCATCGTAACGACTGAGACAACCAACACCGGAGATGAAACCGCAGAGCTTTACCTGCCGCCGACACTGGAGATCCTCGAGCCGACCGAAGCAGGAGGGCTTTCCCTCACACAGTATTATCCCGCCACAGAGGCCCATCTCAAGCTGAGCATGGACGGACTTCCTCTGTACCAGAGTGTACAGACATCCGCAGACAACGCCAAAAAGCACGTCAGCTTCACAGAGCTGGCTCCGGGAGAAACCGTTACCTGCACTTTCGCGTACGCGGTAGATGAAGACTGTATCGAAAATGCGTATCTGGCGTACTATACTTACAGTGCGGACACCCTCCTCTATCCGAGGGTGAAAGTTGCGGAATAAATTCTGATTTTTCTGACCGGGAACTTTCGGGCAGGAGCGATGTCGGCTAATCGGAAGGCGCTAGGAAAAAGGAGACTGTAACGCCATGCTGAGCCCACTCCTTCAAAGCTTCGAACGGATGTAACAAAAACGACAGATGCGCGTGCAATGGCACTTCATCTGTCGTTTTTTAACATCCGGAACGAAGGCTTTTCATACGCTCCTGCTCTGAATGCATGGCTTATACAGTCTCCTTTTTCCCGGCTTCATCCGGTCGGCAGATATCGTTCCGGTATTGATTTTGAAATCTTCGTCGATCTCCTTCCGACTGCTTTCTTACTTTTTAATTTTGCGTTTTTGTGATAGGAACAAAAGACGCGGCTGGCATTTTCCGACTGGATGCGTCAGTTCAAAAATGATTCACTCTCCACTTTTGTTCCCATCAGAAAACTCAAGATCCTCCAACATCTCTCTCACGGTTTTCCCATACACGGGATGTCTTTTATACGGCGCGATCTGGCAGAGGGGTTCCAGGACGAACTTCCGCTTCTGCATCTCCACATGAGGGATACACAGATCTTTGTCTTCTGCAACAAGATCATCGTAGAGGATAATGTCCAGATCCAGAGTTCTGGGCCCCCAGTGGATAATCCGTTCCCTGCCCGCTTCCTGCTCAATGCGATGCAGTTCATCCAGCAGTTCCCGTGGAGTCAGCAGAGTCTCCAGTTCGAGACAGCCGTTCAGAAAATCAGCCTGATCCGTCACTCCATAAGGCGGAGTTTCAATGAACGATGAGACCTGTCTGACCTCGCATCCCCGCACTGCATTCAGCGCTTTCACTGCCTGATTCAGATAGTTCTCTCTGTCCCCCATATTGGAGCCAAGGGCAATATATGCCGTATGTCTCGCCCGGACGATCTCCACACTGACCGTCTTAAGGGGCAGATGCACCGGAGCCCATGGCTTTTTGATCTCCAGGTGGAGCTTCTGCACCAGCGGATACTGTATGAGAATTTCTTCCGCGAGGTGTTCCGCAGCGCTCTCCAGAAGCTGAAAGGTATGTTCTTTTAAATATGAGTCTATCAGAGCACTTACTTCCCCATAATGAACAGAGGCGCTCAGATTATCTGTCAGGCCTGCTTTTCTTGTGTCTGTATACAGATCCGCTGATATGACAAATTTCTGTCCCAGTACGTTTTCCTCCGGAAATACCCCGTGATTGGCAAACACTTCCAAATCCTGAATTTTTATTTTATCCACTTTTCTCCCATCCTTTTTGTGTGTTTTCTTCCTTTTCCGGAAGTTTTCCACATTTCTTTTCCACACATGTCATTCTATTCATGTGTTTTCACACATATTTTCCGCAGTCGTTCTGCAGCCACTATTTTTAAAGCGGGTGTTCTGAACTGCAGTCATGTCTGCGCATCAGCGCGCGGGTCATGAGTATGGTGCGTCTGTTCTTCTCCACATCGTGTACACGCACGAAAGCGCACTTTTTCTGTACCGCGTATACGGTTGTCACCAGAGTGCCTTCCTCCCTCTGATCCGAAGGCAGATCCAGAGTCAATCCGATTACAGATTTCCGGGATGTACAGAGCAGCACAGGAAGCCCGAGTTCGTGAAGGACTTCCAGATGATCGATGATCTCCAGATTCATCTCGTACGTCTTGGCGAATCCGACACCCGGATCCAGTATGATTTTATTCCGGGAAATCCCCGCCCGGTCAGCCAGTTCCACACACTCTCTCATGTCATTCAGAAAATCCGGAAGGAACTTCCCGTACTGCATGTTCTCTCTGTTATGCATCAGGCAGCACGCCGCGCCGCTCTGCGCGATAACCGACGCCATTGCACTGTCATATTTAAGTCCCCAGATGTCATTGACCAGGTCCGCTCCGGCGTGAACTGCTGCCAGCGCTACCGCGCTTTTATAAGTATCGACAGATATGGGAGTGTCAAATTCCCGTTTCAGCGCCTCGATCACGGGGACAACCCGTTCGATCTCTTCCGCATCCGAGATCTGTACATGTCCCGGACGGGTCGATTCTCCGCCTACATCCAGTATATCCGCTCCTTCGCGCACCATCTGTTCCGCATGAGCAAGCGCTGCGTCCATCTTCTGATATCTTCCTCCAGCCGAAAATGATTCCGGCGTCACATTCAGGATGCCCATCATGTAAGTATTATTTTCCGTGTCAAAATACCTGTTTCCTATGATCATATCGTCAGCTCCATATTCTTCTTTTCTCTGCTCCAGTTGCATTCCTTTTCCGCCGGACAGGCAAAACAGATCCGGGACGCCTTATCCGCCGCATAGAGAAGCCTCTCCAGCGGTTCTGCGTCATCCCTCAGCTTTCTGTGACCGCGTATAGCTGTCAGAATCATGCTTTTTTCTTCCGTAGT
>CALWBC010000167.1 GCA_944375755.1 uncultured Mediterraneibacter sp.
AAAGATTTCCGCGGGAAACATCTCCACATCCGGGTTGAAAATCCGGATCGCCGTGAATCCGGCTGCAGGAGTATGACTCTGAACGGGAGAGAACTATCTGATAATTACATACCTGAAGAGCTGCTCACAGAAAATAATGAAATTCTCCTGACAATGTAATAAACACGGGATACAGTCCAAACATGATCTGAACTGTATCCCTTTTATTTTTCTGGAACGTTTTTCTTCGAACCGCCTGCTTTTGTATCCTTCGAATTTTTAGCAGATGGTTCAATATTCCACTGAACCATATAGTACTTGTCACGGTATTTCTTCGGAGTCATTCCAACCACATCCCGAAATTGCTGTATAAAATGGCTCTGTGAAGAAAAAGAAAGTCTGTTGGCAATATCTATCATGGAATAGTCGCTGAACCGAAGCAGATTTTTCGCCATATCAATCTTCTGTGCCCGTATGTATGCACTTACCGATACGCCTGTTTCTTTCTTAAACAGGCGGGAAAGATAACTCGCTGATACTCCAAGTACATCTGCCAAATCCTCGATTGTGATCCGTTCTTTTATATGTGAATAAATGTATTCTTTGCACGCATTAATATGTTTTGAGTTGGTATCACTACGGGAATTCTTGCGCATTTTTTCTGTATAATCCATAACCATCTCATCATGCAGCTTATGGACTTCCTCTTCAGTATGAATATCATCCAATTTCTGAATATAGAAGTCACTTAACCGGAACGCCTGCTCCAACTCCATGCCGTTCTGCCTGCAGAGACGAGTAATCATCGCTGTTGTAATCACAAAATGATATTTCAGATTAGTCACCGGATCTCTTGAGAGAACACCGACTCCTTCTTCTTCCACAAAACGGCCCTGCTCGCAGTTTTTTTTAACTTTATCCACATCTCCTGTTGCCACCGCCCGATAGAACAAGAATTCTTCCGTAGGCTCACGGTGTTCGATCTCATCAATATCATCAGCCGCTTCTAATAAAACCCACTCATTTTTGTAGCTCATAAATCTGCCCCTTTTCCGTCACAGCTGTCACTAATACTTTAATCTTATCACATTCCTTTCATACATGCCAGAAAAATGGACATTTCTGCTCTTCCGTCCACGCCTTTTCATATTTCCTATGCTGTCTTTACTTTTCTTGTACGGATCATTCCTGTTTTCAGCAGAACCGGCCGAAGCGCATTATACAGGACACTGGCAATCACAACCGAAAGGATCGCATTGACAAACGTTGTCGCCGTACTCCACTTGGCCAGAATGCCCGCAACCTGCTGAGGCTGTCCCAGGATGAACTGATTGTACAGATATCCGACCACTGGGTCCGCAATCACATTAAAGCCCAGTCCCGCGATGGCCGCTATCGTACTCCAGCGGGCCACATACTTTTTGTCCGTACTCTCATTGATCTTCGCGATGCGGTGGGCTACCAGTCCGACAATCAGACCGATGCACAGCTTCAGAATAAATGTCTTCGGCGCCCCGGTAATATAAACCGGATCCATCACATCCGCGATTCCCATGCCGATGGCGCCTGCCAGACCGCCGTACCAGCCTCCCAGAATCAGCGCCGCCAGTACACAGAACGCATTTCCCACATGGAAGGATGTGGCCGCTCCGCCCGGCATCGGTATTTTTATCTGAAGGAATGTAAATGACACGAAGCACAATGCCGCCATTAATGCGGTCTGCGCAAGCTTAAGAACAGTTTCATTTCTTTTTTCCATAAATATTGCCTCTTTCCTGTTGTATTGTGCAGCAATCCAGTCCGTATCACGGCTGAACTGTTACATTTGTTTTCACAACAGGTATATTAGCACCAGACTGGTCATATTGAAATGTCCAGTTTCGTATTTTTTATTCAGGCCACTTATTTTTTCTTCTCTGCCTTATTTCTGTTTGTCTTTTCCCAGCCTGATCTGTTCCATCTTTTCCGCATCATCTTCCTCCAGATAATCAAACAGATAATTTCTCAGGCGGCCGCCTTTTCCCAGATGCTCCCCGCGGATCTCCTCAATCGCCAGCTCCACCTCTTCCCGGAGGCCCGCCGCCGACATTCTTCTCGCGCCCTGTCCGAGTATGATTACCTGTTCCAGAGCATCCGAAGTTGCGACTACCACGTCATATGTCCTGGAAATCTTCCGCACTGTTTTTTCAATATACTGGTCTGCCGTCTCCGCCTCTTTTGTATACACGATATGGATGTTGTGATATTTCGTCACCTCTCCCGGATTTCCTTCCACCTTGTAGGCGTCAAATACAAGAATCAGCGTACACTTTCTGCACCCCTGATAATTACAGAGAATATCCGCCAGTTTCCCCCGGGCAGCGGCCAGATCCGTCCTGGAAAGCTCCCGAAGTTCATCCCAGGCGAAAATAATATTATAGCCGTCCACGAGAAGATATTCTTCCCGTTTCACCTTCGGCCGCTTTCCGGCAGATGCACCCATAGCTGATGCGCCTGCCCCCTGCCGCTTCTTCCAGCCCGCCGAAACAGTCACAGGGGAGTTCTTCACCTCTCTTCTGACCGGATCCGGCGTGCGGACATAGATCGCGTCCAGTTCTTCCTGTGTCAGTTCAATGGTTCTCCCGGTAGGACGGATAAAGGCAGGCATGTCCTCCCTCCAGCCATTTACCCCCTCTACCTGGGTACTGTCCACGTGCATATATTCCTCCACCTGATACCAGGGCACGATAAATCCCGCGCCATGAGCACAGAACACGGAATCCGCCGTATTTTCCAGATCGCTGTCCGGATCATAGCCAATGCGCTCCACTACCTCTTCCTGATTATGACACACATCGTATCCTTTCAGTGTGCAGAACAGTCTTCCGAAACCCCCGGTATAGGCTGAAAACTCCTTCTGGTAGCCCCGCATCTCGGAGACCGGCGCCGTTCCCGTAAGGACCGCCATCTCCCCTTCACTCTCCGGACCTGTAAACTTTCCGCTCATCCGCTGAATGTCTGTCATGGCACGCCCCACCGATTCCATGGGCAGCTCCATTCGGAATTCATAATAAGGCTCCAGCAGAACCCCTTCAGCCTTGCGCAGTCCCTGGCGCACCGCCCGGTAGGTGGCCTGACGGAAATCTCCGCCTTCCGTATGCTTCTTATGAGAACGCCCGCCGGTCAGCGTGATCTTCATATCCGTAATCACAGAACCTGTCAGCGCGCCTCTGTGCTCCTTCTCCTCCAGATGGCTCAGGATCAGTCTCTGCCAGTTCCTGTCCAGCACATCCTCACTGCAGTCGGAAGCAAACTGCATCCCGGAGCCTCGCTCCCCCGGCTCCAGCCGCAGATGAACCTCCGCGTAGTGGCGGAGCGGCTCAAAATGTCCCACTCCCTCCACCGGCTCCGCGATGGTCTCCTTGTATACGATATTTCCCTCTCCGAATCCGATGAGCACACCGAAACGCTCTTTCACAATCCGCTGAAGGACTTCCGTCTGCACTTCGCCCATAAGCTGTACGTGGATCTCCTTTGCCTCTTCCATCCACACAACATGAAGCTCCGGTTCTTCCTCCTCCAGCTGCCGCATATTGCGAAGCATGGCATGCACGTCGCACCCGTCCGGGAGCTCGATCCGATAGGTGAGAACAGGCTCCAGCACCGGCAGCTCCGAATCTTTTTCGCAGCCGATTCCCTGTCCCGGATACGTCTCTTCCAGTCCGGTTACCGCGCAGACCGCTCCCGCATCCACACTCTGAGCCAGCTCATATTTAT
>CALWBC010000168.1 GCA_944375755.1 uncultured Mediterraneibacter sp.
GTCCGATGTAACTCTGGCATCCGCGTCCAACGCTATTATCATCGGCTTTAATGTGCGTCCTGACGCTACGGCAAAGGCCATTGCGGAGCAGGAAGGCGTGGATCTGCGGCTTTACAGGGTAATCTACCAGGCAATCGAAGATGTGGAGGCTGCCATGAAGGGTATGCTGGATCCGGTATTCGAGGAGAAGGTGATCGGCCACGCGGAGGTGCGTCAGATTTTCAAGGCATCCGGTGTGGGCAACATTGCCGGAAGCTATGTGATGGACGGCGTGTTCCAGAGAGGCTGCTCTGTGCGGATCACCAGAGAGGGCGCCCAGATCTTCGAGGGACCGCTGGCTTCCCTGAAGCGCTTCAAGGACGATGTTAAGGAAGTAAAAGCCGGATATGAGTGCGGTTTCGTATTCGAGAATTATAATGATATCAAAGAAGGCGACCATGTAGAAGCTTATAAGATGGTCGAGATTGAGAGAAAATAAGGGAGCAGCAATGAGAAAGAACAGTATTAAAAACACACGGGTAAATGCCGAGGTTCAGAGAGAACTGAGCAATATCCTGCGCAGCGGGATCAAAGATCCAAGAGTTGCCCCGATGACCTCCGTGGTAGCTGTGGAAGTGGCTCCGGATCTGAAGACGTGCAAGGCTTATATCAGCGTGCTGGGAGATGAGCAGGCGCAGAAGGATACAATCAGGGGACTGCAGAGCGCGGAGGGATATATCCGTCGCGAGCTTGCCCATACGATCAATATGCGCAACACGCCGGAAATCAAGTTTATTGTGGACCAGTCTATTGAGTACGGGGTCAATATCAGCAGGAAAATCGATGAAGTAACCAGAGATCTAAAGGATGGAGCTGAGGATTGATTATGAGTATTGAGTTAAAAGAAATTCTGAAAGGAAAACGAAGAGTTGCGCTGGGCGGTCATGTCCGCCCGGACGGCGACTGTGTGGGTTCCTGTATGGGACTGTATCTGTACCTGAAGGAGCAGTATCCCCACATTGACGCGGATGTCTATCTGGAGCCGGTTCCGGAAGCCTACCGGATGATTACCGGAACAGACGAGGTGAAGTCCGAGGCGGGAAATGAGCAGTATGACCTTTTTATCTGCCTGGACTGCGGAGACGAACAGCGGCTCGGCTTTTCCGCGCCTCTGTTTGACGCGGCGAAGGAGACGCTGTGCATTGACCACCACATCAGTAATGATGCGTTTGCAGATCACAACTACATTATTCCGGATGCAAGTTCCACGTCCGAACTTGTGTACCGGATGCTGGATCCCGGGAAGATCAGCAGACCTGTCGCTGAGGCTCTCTATATGGGGATTGTTCATGATACGGGAGTTTTCCAGTATTCATGTACTTCACCGGAAACCATGGAGATCGCGGCAGATCTGATGCGCAGAGGGATTAATGGCAGCGAGATTATCGATAAGACTTATTACGAGAAGACATATATTCAGAACCAGATCCTCGGAAGAGCTCTGCTGGAGAGTATGCTGATCATGGATAAACAGTGTATTGTCTCTGTTATCCGACAGCGATCCATGGAATTTTTCCAGGCACAGCCTTCGGATCTTGAGGGAATCGTAAGCCAGCTTCGCGAGACCAAGGGCGTGGAGGTTGCGATTTTCCTGCATGAGATGCAGCCGCAGCTGTTCAAGGTGAGCCTGCGGTCAAAAGGCAAGGTAGATGTCAGCGAGATCGCCAAATATTTCGGAGGCGGCGGACATGTGCGCGCGGCCGGCGTCACAATGAAAGGTTCAAGCCACGACGTGATCAACAATATCACCGGACGCATCGCCCTTCAGCTGAAGAAACCACAGGAGCAGGAAGAAAAAGCATGATCAGCGGAGTACTGAATATCTACAAGGAAAAAGGATATACTTCCCATGATGTTGTGGCGTGCCTGCGCCGGATCATCGGGCAGAAAAAGATCGGGCATACGGGCACCCTTGATCCGGACGCGGAGGGGGTGCTCCCTGTCTGTCTCGGGAGAGCGACAAAGCTCTGTGACATGCTGACGGACAAGGACAAGACTTATGAGACTGTGCTGCTGCTCGGAAAGACAACGGATACCCAGGATATATCAGGCGAGATTCTGGAAGAAAAGGATACCGGATCTGTCACAGAGCAGATGGCAGAAGAGGCGGTTCTGAAATTCATCGGAGAATATGATCAGGTACCGCCCATGTATTCCGCTCTGAAAGTCGGGGGCAGAAGGCTCTACGAATTCGCGAGGGAAGGAAAGACAGTGGAGAGAAAAAGCCGGAAAGTGACGATCCATGATATCCGGATCCTTCAGATCAGTCTTCCCAGAATCCGGATGGAAGTGGAGTGCTCAAAGGGAACCTATATCCGCACACTGTGCAGTGATATCGGGGATCAGCTGGGAACAGGCGGATGCATGGAAGAACTTCTCCGGCGGAAAGTCGGCAGATTCCGCCTTGAGGAGAGCAGAAAGCTTTCTGAAATCGAACAGCTTGTAAATGAGGGACAGCTTTCCGAGGCTCTTATTCCTCTGGATGAGATGTTTACCGAACTTCCCCGGATTGTGATGAAACAGGAATGGGTATTCCCTGTTTATAATGGAAATCCCTTCCGGGCGGATCAGGCGGAGCCAAACGGATGTCCGCTTCTGAAGGACGCGCAGGTCCGTGTATACGACCCTCTGGGTAATTTTATCGGAATATACTGCTTCGACGGCCGGAAGATGTTCCGGCTTGAGAAAATGTTTCTCGATCCGGACGCGGTTTTGATGAAGCGGGAAGGCGGGAGATGACAGACATGAAATATATTACAGGAATCGAATCCTATACCGGCAGCCTGCCGACAGCTGTCACAATGGGAAAATTTGATGGCCTCCACAGAGGACATCAGAAACTGGTCGGCAAAATAATGGAATACGCTTCCCCTGAATGTGAAAGCGTGCTCTGCGCGTTCGACATGCATCGGGATTCGCTTATGACGAACCGGGAGCGCAGAGAGCATCTGGAGGGAAAGATTGACTGTCTGATTGAGTACCCGTTTACAGAAGAGGTCAGAAATATGGAGGCGGAAGAATTTGTACGCGGAATTCTCTGCGAAAAGCTCCATGCAGCCCATGTTGTTGTGGGAACGGATTTTAATTTCGGACACGGCAAAAAGGGGACACCTGAGCTGCTGGAAAAGCTGTCCGGAAAATACGGGTTTACCGTGGACGTAATCGAGAAAGAACGTTACGCGGGAACCGTTATCAGCAGCACCTATATACGGGACGCGCTCGCGCAGGGAGATGTCAGACTGGCGGGAGAGCTTCTGGGATATCCTTATGAAATGACAGGTGTTGTCGAGCACGGAAAACAGCTGGGCCGCACCCTGGGCTTCCCGACCATGAACATAGAACCTGAAAAGGAAAAGATTCTGCCCAGGTTCGGCGTCTATGCCTGCAGAGTACGGATTGACGGAAAGTGGTACGGCGCAGTCGGAAACGCGGGAATCAAACCCACAGTTACCGATGAACGCAAGCGCCTGCTGGAAGTTTATGTGTACGGGTTCGAAGGGAACGCCTACGGAAAAGAAATCACCGCTCAGTTCTGTGATTTCGAACGTCCGGAGACAAAGTTTGGCTCAGTGGAGGAACTGAAAAACCACGTGATGAGAGATATGCATTACGGGGAGAGGTACTTCCGGGAGCATCCGGTATATCCGCAGCAGGAATGTGGAGGGGCAGCTGTTTAATTCATTAACGGGAAGCTTTCTGATGGAAACTGAATTCAGGCGGGATGAGTTTTTCGATTGGGCTGACGTTCCAAAACAGGGGAGACCGTTTCAAGTTTTGTGTAAACTCAAAAAAACTGATATAAGATATGTTGTTAGTTACTCTGGGCAGAGCCGATTTTTTGAGGTTCTGCCCTTGCTTGTATTATAATGCAGTT
>CALWBC010000169.1 GCA_944375755.1 uncultured Mediterraneibacter sp.
TTTTCCTAACATCCAGAACGAAGGCTTTTCTTCCGTTCCTGCTCTGAATGCATGGCTTATACAGTCTCTTCTTTTCCGGCTTCATCCAATCGGCAGAAATCGTTCCAGACGGACGGTTCCCGGCAGAAAAATGCAGGATTTCAAACAGGAGGAAGCAGTCGGAAGGTAATTGACGAAGGAAACGTTTTTAATGTTCCGATATTGAATTTGAAATCTTAGTCGCTATCCTTCCGACTTCTTTCTTCCTTTTTAATCTTGTGTTTTTGTGATGGAAACAAAAGACGCGGCTGGTATTTTCCGACTGGATGAATCAGTTCAAAAACAGGAGACTGCGTGAACCATGCATTTGAGCAGGAACGTCTGAGAAGCCTTTGTTCTGGATGTTAGGCGGGGACAGATGGAGTGCCTCTGCACGAACATCTGGTTCCGGCGTTACATCCATTCAAAGCTTTGAAGTAAGTGGGCGAAGCATGGTGATGCAGTCTCCTGTTTTTGAACGTCAGCCTGTCGAAAACGATTCACTTTCTGATTTTGTTTCTGTCAGAAAAATCAAGATTTATCCGCAAGAGTATTGAGTGCCTGCAGCGCTTTGAGAAATTCGATATCTTCATTATTGAGCTTCATGTTAGTAACGTAATTTTTCCCTTCGGGGGAAGTGACGTTAATCTCAATGACAGCGCCTTCGCGCAGGGCTTCCCTGCTGACAGCGTTGACAAACGGTTCAAACCTTGGATGATTGTTTCGGAAATTTTCAAGGTGTTTTTTCAGTGCCTGCAGTTTTGCTAACTGTGAAAAGTTCATATAATCGGCTCCTTTTATGAGAATAAAATAAATAGGGACTGCGCTTATAATGGCGGTCTCCATATTATGATATAGACGGAGAGGTGAAAAAACAAGAATTAAAATAAAAAAATTTAAAAAAACTGAAAAAAACACTTGCTTTTTGGTTGGGGCTATGATATTATACTACTCGTGTCAGGGATGACGCGGGTGTAGTTCAATGGTAGAACACCAGCCTTCCAAGCTGGATACGTGAGTTCGATTCTCATCACCCGCTTTATTTTTTTGCCTTTTTTGCAGCGGACCGGATATGGTCTGCTTTTTTTAACTGTGGATTGTATCATTTTTTTGGCTGTGCTATACTGTAAGAAATCTATCAGGAAAAGCAGGAGTGAAAAATGAGATTTGATATTACCGACAATGTTATTGTGCGTGCTCTGTCGAAGATCTGCGACATGGTCTGTCTGAATGTTCTATGGCTGATCTGCTCCATTCCCATTGTCACAATCGGAGCATCGACCACGGCTCTTTACACGATTATGCTGAAAATGGTGAAGAACGAGGAAGGGTATATTTTCCGGGGATTTTTCAAGGCGTTTAAGGAGAATTTCAAACAGAGCACGATTATCTGGATTATCGTACTGGTGCTTGGTGTTGTGTGCTGGGTTGATTTCAGGCTGGCGGGAGTGATGCCGGCAACAGCCGGATTTCTCATGAGATCTGTTTTCCTGCTGATTGCTTTCATTCTTCTGTCCGTAACGATTTATGCGTTTGCGCTGACAGCGAGATATGAGAACAGTATCCGCGCGACGTTCCGGAACGCGCTGATTCTGACAGTGGCGAAACTTCCGTACACGCTGCTGATGGTTATTGTGACTGTGGGGGCTGTGATCGCCTCTCTCTGGAATTCGGTTACGCTGATGTTTGCCATTCCGCTGTGGTTCCTGATCGGAGGATCGCTGATTGCATGGATCAATTCATTCCTGCTGAGAAGAGTTTTCCTTGTGTTTGATGACGGTGAAGCAGACAATGATGAAAACAGTGGCGGGGACCGGGAGTAAAGGTGAAAGCCGCAAAGAGTAAAGTACGCAAGAAAAGGGGAAGAACATGAATTTTTTGGAAGAACGTATTGTAAAAGACGGTGTTGTAAAAGAAGGTAATGTGCTGAAAGTTGACAGTTTCCTGAATCACCAGATGGACATCAAACTGCTGGATCAGATGGGAGCTGAATTTAAAAGGAGATTCGCCGACAAGCCGATCAACAAGATCCTGACCATCGAGGCATCGGGAATCGGAATTGCCTGTGTTGCGGCTCAGCATTTTAATGTTCCGGTTGTGTTCGCGAAAAAATCTCAGAGCATTAATCTGGACGGCGATATGTATGTGGCTGAGGTAGAGTCCTTTACACATAAGTGCATTAATCATGTGATTGTAGCGCAGAAGTTCCTTACACCGGCGGATCATGTGCTGATTATTGATGATTTTCTCGCAAACGGATGCGCGCTGCAGGGGCTGATTCAGATTGTTCAGTCATCCGGGGCAACGGTTGAAGGAATCGGAATCGCGATTGAAAAAGGATTCCAGTCAGGCGGCAGGATTATCCGAAATCTGGGATTCCAGCTTGAATCACTGGCGATTGTGGACGGGATGAACGCAGAGACAGGAGAGATCTGGTTCCGCGATCAGAGCAAGATGAAGAAAGAAACAGGAGAGACTTCAGAGGGAGCGGAAACGGTCGGAAGAAGTTCAACGCTGGATTAGGGCAGAGAAACGAAGTCAGATAAATATTTAGAATAAAAAGAGAGCGGAGCTCCGGCTGATCGGGAGAACCGCTCTCTTTGTTTTTGGACAGATATATTGCGTCTTTTATTTGTGATACCGGATCGTTCCGATCCCAAGCCCTCCCGGGCCGACATGAGTGCCGATACTCATGGTAAGGGGGAAGTAGACTACCTCCATATCCGGGAAATTCCGGGCAAGTTCGTTTTTAAAAGCTTCCAGTTTGTCCGGATCCATTGCCGTATTTGCGATTCCTACTTTTAAAAGCCCCTGGTCTCGCAGATGAGACAGGCGCGAGTTGATGTCGTTGTGGAGTGCTTCCAGCATGATTTTGAAGGCGGATTTCATGCCTCTGGCCTTTGCAAAGGAATCCAGCTTGTCCCCCTGGATGGTCAGTACGGGTTTCAGTTTCAGAACAGTACCGATGGCGGCGGCCGCAGCGGTAATGCGGCCTCCCTTTTTCAGGTATTCGAGGGTGTCTACCGCAATATAAATGGAAGCATCCAGCGCTTCACGCTCCAGGATCTCCTTGATCTTTGCCCCACTGTTTCCCTGCTCTGCCAGAAGTCTGGCGTCGAGTACGGACATTGCCTGAGTGACAGAGATCCGGTGGTTGTCTATTACGAACACCCTGCCGCGGTAGTCTTCGTCATCCGCAAGCAGAAGGGCGGTCTGGCAGGTGTTGCTCAGCCCGGAGGACATGGGGATGAATACGACTTCATCAAAGGATTGCAGAAGTCTGTCCCACATGGCGGTTACATCACCGGGAGAGGGCTGAGAGGTAGTGATGGAGGCCCCGGAAATCTGGCGTCTGTGGAATTCCTCCGGTGTAATGTCCACTCCTTCAAAATATGTTCTCCCGTCTATGATGATCGGCATGGGAAGAACGTAAATACCGTACTTTGATCCCTCGTCCGGCATGATCCCGCAGTTGCTGTCTGTCATAATGGCTATTCCTGCCATGATATCCCTCCTACATATCGCTGAATTTTATATATTTGACCGTTATTATAACAGGTGTTAAAATTATAGCAAAATACATTTACAATAACAATGAACAAAAAACGGAAAATGTCAGATATTTATACAGAAAGGAAAAATTGTCAGGTGATGGAAGACAAGCGGATTACGAAGACAAAGAAAAGTCTGAAACATGCAATGATAGAAATGCTCGCCGGAGAGGATTTCGAGCACATCTCCATTACGGAACTCTGCCGGAAGGCAGATGTGAGCCGGATTACTTTCTATTCCCATTACAGCGATAAATATGCGCTTCTGGATGATATATTCAATGATATGCTCCGGATCGGCATGGAAGATTACTACAGGCGGCAGGAAGAGAATAATCCGTCCAGGAAGCTGGCAGCCGGGTATGTGAATATGCTGGACTGCATACTGGATCTCTATTATGCAAGATTTGATTTCTTTCAGTATACGAATCCGGAAAAGAATCCGTATCTGGCGTCAAGACTGTACAGTATTATTCTTGAGATGGTGGAGCTGCATACGGATCATCTGCAGAGGCGGCTGCGGCTGAAATATTCGCCGAAGAAGATTGCCGGATTTGTCTGCTACGGGATGCTTGGATTTGTAAATGAATCTCATGAAGAAGATACTCCGCTGGAGGACATCAAGCAGGAAGCGCGGGTGCTTCTGACAGATCTGCTGAAGTCCGGGATCCTGACCGAACATGAAAAATAGCATGAAAAAATGGAAGCAACGGGGCTCGAACCCGTGACCTCTCGCGTGTGAGGCGAACGCTCATCCCAGCTGAGCTATGCTTCCATAACAACTATTATA
>CALWBC010000170.1 GCA_944375755.1 uncultured Mediterraneibacter sp.
CTGCCGAAATCATTTGTTTTCTTCATCTTATGTACCCCCAAATCAAACCTCTCTCACTCATTCCTGCACAAAATTCAGATCAGATTCCGCTGATCCAGTCCGCTCTACATTATAGCAGAAACCGGGGGATATGGAAGTGTGAATTTAAATCCGCTCCATCTCGCGGATCTCGCTGCCTTCCTGTGGAATCAAAATCTTCCTGTCCCATGCAAACGGAACCGCTTTTCTCCACTCCCCGGGAACAAACCTCGCATCATAATGCTCTCCATCATAAATCTCGCTGAACCGTATCGGACTCTGCGCATACTCCCAGGAGCCGTCCGTAAGCAGGATTTCCTGCCTTCCATCCATATATGTAATATGAATCTCCCCTATCATTCCGCAGGGCTGCTCTTCCCTTTCCTTTGCTTCCTTCGGATAAGCCCAGTCTGCCATACGGGAACGGAACCATCCTTTCCCCACAGTAACTTCGAGTACATTCTCTTCGCCCATCAGTTCTGTGACATCATATTCCTGGTACTGCAGCCGTTTCCGATAACTGGTCCATCCCGGGGCCAGCACATATCCGCTTACTCTTCTTCCATTCAGCACCGCCTCATATACACCAAGCGCTGTCAGAATCAGCTTTGCTTCTCTGACCGGACCGGCCGCTATCCATTTTTTTCGGAATACAGGACAGATATCCCCCATATCCTCCGCTGTCGTAATCCATTCCGCCTGGAAATCCATTTTGCGCATCCTCCTGTCATTCTTTTCCTCTGCATCATACCCGCCCCCGGAAGTTTCTTCAATACGCCTGGCACGACCTGCTATTTTCAGGCACAAAGGGTCTCCTCTGATTTTCTCTGAACATTCTCCGAAACGAAAAAAGCCCGACGCCTTTTCGGCGCCGAGCCCTTTTCCGTTTCTTTTTTTCTTCGCCCCCTTCCGGGGCGGAATCCTTTTTAAGAATTATCCTTCAATCGCGATGCTCTTCTTCGTCTCGACAGCTTTCGCATCTTTCTTCGGAATACTCAGTTTCAGGATACCGTCTTCGTATTTCGCTTTGATATCTTCCTGTGTCAGAGCATCTCCAACATAGAAGCTTCTCTGCATAGCCCCTGCATAACGCTCCTTGCGGATGTATTTGCCTTTCTTGTCCTCTTCATCCTTGTCGAGGCCTTTGGCTGCAGAGATTGTCAGGTAACCGTTATCAAGCTCAACGTTAATCTCGTCTTTCTTGAATCCCGGCAGATCAATGTCTACTTCATATCCTGTATCATGCTCCCTGATATCAGTCTTCATCATGTTCTTTGCGTGTTTACCATATAACGGATTTTTCTTTCCCCAGAAATCACTGTCAAACGGGAAGTTCATCCAGTCATCATCAAATAAGTTTTCTCCAAAAATACTAGGCATTAACATAAGTCATTTCTCCTTCCATAATTGAAACATTGAAATAAATTTTATATTTACTGCTTTCGCAGCTGCCCTCCGCACTCTTGAAGTTGTCTCAAGTGTTACAAGCGAGTCACGAACATCGGATTCCGAACTCTTCGGAACTCATCTCTTCGTTCCTTTTGTTCCTCTTCCTTTGTTCTACTTGTACTATAGCACCTATTATTAGCAATGTAAAGGGTTGAGTGCTAATTTTTTTATTTTTTTACTGTTTAGTTAATCAACAGAAAGTTTTCTGATGGAAACAAGATACGGACGAGGTGAGTTTTTCGATTGGGGGATGTTCAAAAACAGAGGACTGCATCGCCATGCTGAGCCCACTCCTTCGACTCTTCGACTGAATGTAACAAGACCGCAAAATGGTCGTGCAGAGGCACTCTCATTTTACGGTCTTTAACATTCAGAACGAAGGATTCTCATCCGTTCCTGCTCCGACGCATGGCTCACGCAGCCCCCTGTTTTTGAACTGTTGCATCCAGTCGGAAAAGCGCATCAGCGGCAGTTGTTTCCACCAGAAACCTTCTCGTCAATCAGTAAAATACGCTTCCAAAAATAAAAACGGCGCGGCTGAAAGGTTCTGAAATCTGCAGTATCTTCCGGCCGCGCCTTGTTTTCCTACAGCTGTTTTTTCATTCACTTCGTATTTGAAGGATTACGAAACCAACCCTAATCCAAAACCTTTTCTGCGGAGATGGAGATGTGGGAGGGTGACTTCGGAGGGAAATGTAGTGCATCTTAAAGTTCCGGGAGCGGATGTTAAGGCTGGCGGCGGAGTTGTCTGAGCGCAAGCGAGTTCTCCGCCGGCAGTCTTTGTATTTAGTCCGCTCCCGGAACTTTTAGCTGCACTTATTTCCTGTAGCGGAACCCGTACGCATCTCCGTCTCCGCAGAAATACGTTCTGATAATTCCCGCCTGGTTTCGTTTGTTTTAAAATAGAGCGTTAAGGAACAAAATGGCTGCTCTCTCACATCTCTTTCCTCCACCTGAGCAGAATCAGCGGCACCTGCAGCGCCAGCATCGCGATCCAGCCGATCATATTGGACCATGCCAGACACTCGAATCCGCCGTGCATAATATGGATCATGATCCATGCGGACAGGAAACGGACAGCCATGTTAAGAGCGGTACTGATCAGTGTGATCTTCAGGTCCCCCAGACCACGGAAAAATCCCTGGATAATATTTGTGGCCGCGGGCATTACATACATTATGGCAATCAGATGCAGATAGGAGACTCCAAGTCCGATTACTTCTTCCGATCCGTCATCCACAAACAGCTGCATGATCTGCCGCGACAGACAGAATACAATCACCGCTACAACAGCCGTATATACGGCTTCCAGCAGAATAGAACACAGATATCCTTTCTTCATTCTGCCGATCTTTCCGGCGCCTTTGTTCTGCGCCATAAATGTGGTCGCGGCATGGGCGATATTCTGCTGAGGCGTCATGGCGAAATCATCCACACGGTTGATCGCGGTAAAGGCCGCGATAAACGCCACACCCTGCACATTTACGACTGTCTGCACGCAGATCTTTCCCAGCTGAATGCACATCTGCTGCAGAGCGCTTGTTATCCCGTAGGAAAATGTTCTCCACAGAATCGATCCGTCAAAAACAAGCCACTTCTTTCCCAGACAGAGGATCGGAACCTTTTTCCTGATATAGATAAAACAGAAGAGACAGGATACCGCCTGGCTGATTACGGTTGCCGCCGCGCTTCCCGGCACGCCCCAGTGAAAAGCGAGTATAAACACCAGATCCAGCACCACATTAAAGGCCGCGCTGATAATCAGGAAATACAGGGGCGCCCGGCTGTCCCCAAGCGCGCGCAGCGTATTGGAAAAAAAGTTATAGATAAATGTAAAAATCAGACCCGCAAAAACGATCTTCAGATAGGCATCCGCAGGTCCCATAATATCCTGAGGCACCTGGAGCAGCCGCAACAGCGGATCTCCGACCAGAAGAAGAATCAGTGTCAGCGCCGCGGAAAACGCCAGTCCACCCAGCATTGTCGTGCTGACCTGCTTTTCCAGATGATCATATCTCTTCGCCCCATACTGGGTGCTCATGAGAATTCCCGCGCCCATGCACATGCCGCTGATAAACAGAATTACCATGTTCATAACCGGACCGGCCGTCCCAACAGCGGCCAGCGCTTCATCTCCGACAAATTTCCCCACAATCACGGAATCCGCCGCATTATACGTAAGCTGAAACAGGTTTCCCAGCACCAGCGGCACTGCAAATTCCGTCAGCTGCGGTATGATTTTTCCTTCTGTCATATCGGTTGTCATAATATGTAAATTCCTTTCTTGCCTTTTATTCCTTCTCCAGGTTCCACCGTGCCAGCAGTTTTCCCAGCTGCTTTGCGATGAGTCCGACCAGAAGCGCCGCTGCTACCGTACCTTCCCGTACTCCCTGCAGATGTCCCGTAAATACAACCGAGAGCACACAGGCGATCACTACAAGCGTAACGTCGAACCCCACTTTCATATATCCGACTTTAATCGGTGGAAGCACTTTACAGATGGCGAGCACTACGCCTTCGCCGGCAAGCACTACCACACCTGCCTTTACCTCGAAACTGACTCCGACCGCTACCAGAAAGATTCCGATCAGGCAGACGATCCACTGCTGCCAGTATGTATGACAGCTGATCCCCTGCACGGCCCATACGCCAAAGTCTGTCAGGTAGCCGAAGAAAAACGCGACCGGGAGCTGCATCAGCTGAATCGGATGATAGTTTTTCCGCAGAATCAGGATCTGCAGCAGAATAAATACGCAGTGCATAACAATGGTTGCCGTTCCAACTGTAAACGGGGTAAACAGACTGACTACATACGGCACACTTGAGATCGGTGAAGTCCCCAGACTTGCCTTTATGGAGAACGCGACTCCGAAAGCCATGATAGAAAGCCCCACAAGCAGGAGCAGATAACGTTTCAAAATATACACGTGAAGTTTATTCAATTTACTCATTCCTTTCCGTCCAAACCGTAATTATTATAGCACCAATACCTGCAAATGAACATAAAAAGAGCCCGGCACTTTTTTGTACCGGGCTCATCTATCTTATGATTTATGCCCCGAGGGGAAAGATCATCCCTCAATCGCGATGGTCTTTTTCGTCTCTACAGCCTGAGCGTCTTTCTTCGGAATGCTCAGTTTCAGGATACCATTCTCAAATTTTGCCTTGATATCCTCCTGTGTTACATCATCTCCGACATAGAAGCTTCTCTGCATTGTTCCTGTATAGCGCTCCCTGCGGATGTATTTGCCTTTCTTGTCCTGCTCATCATTATTTGCGCCTTTTGTAGCGGAGATGGTCAGGTAGCCATTCTCAAGATCTGCCTTGATCTCGTCTTTCTTAAATCCCGGCAGATCAATATCCAGTTCATATCCTGTATCATGTTCACGGATATCTGTCTTCATCAGATTCGTTGTTTTCTTCGGATTTGTTCTTCCCCAGAATTCTCTCTCAAACGGGAAATCCATCCAGTCATCATCAAATAAATTTTCTCCAAAAATGCTCGGTACTAACATAAGTCATATCTCCTTTCACAAATCAGCTTCGTGCTATTATTCTCTATTCAAAAGCACTGCCGGATCACTGTCCGGAGTGTTGAGTTTAAGAACAGAAGCTCCGAGGATCCTTTTCATCTCATATCTCATTTCTTTCTGATCCTCTTCCTTTGTTCTAGTTGTACTATAGCACTTATTGTTAGCCACGTCAAGTGTCGAGTGCTAATTTTTTTAAATTATTAAAAAGAGCAGGAACTCTGTTTCAAGATTTCCTGCTCGATGATGCCGCCTTTGGGCCTCTGGTATTCGCTTTTGAAAGTTCGGGGCAAATTGGCCCGAAGGTATTATCTGACAGATTATTGATATTCCCGCCCCGGCAGCTTTGATTATATATGAATTTGGAAATCCGGACTTTCCTGTTTTTCACCTCTGATTTCAGTATAAGGATTTCCGGCAGATACTGCCAGTACATATACGTTTGAACACCTTACATATCTTGCCCGGCCATCTGCAGGAGCTGCTCTGCCGTCTTCTCCGGATTCTGACTCACCACCTGATACAGCTTTTCAATTTCAGAGGCCTCTTCTTCCATCTCGTCCGCAATTTGTTCAAGTGTTTTTCCCTTTTGGCATTTCTTCTGAATAAGCTCGATCTGGCTTAAGAGCTGTCCCTGCTTCCTTCCGCGCCTCAACGCGCTGCTCATCTGAGAATTATAATCCCGGATCGCTTTTTCTCTCGCCTCATATTCCAGCTTTGCCCGATCATCAGCGCTCAATTTCTTCAAGGCATCATATGCCTCCTCCATATATTCATCTGACCTCGCCATAGCTTCAAACTCCTCTCTGCTTTTTCCACTTAAGAATCGCATCCAGGAAATGATGGTTTCCTCATATTCTGCCTTTGCCGTCAGTTTTTTCAGTTCCAATATCTGTATCTGCATAAGATCCGTATATTTTTTCCCGGTCTCCTCATCGCAAAAACTGATTCTGCGGCAGCATCTGTCATCATCCTTAAAATGAATAAAATTCAGAATACTGACATGAATGCATTGTTGCAGACTTTCGTATGGTTCTCCCTTTTTCAGCTGATCTGAAAAGATTTTACTGAGATAGAAAACAGCTCTGGCATCCCAGTTCTCAAAATATGCGACCTGCATCTCCATATCAATCTGAGCACCATTCTCCAGCAATACACGGACATCCAAGATTCCCAGTTTATCGTCCGCATATTCCCGCCTGAGCTCAGTTGGCAGAAGTGTGGTCCGCCTGATTTTCTCCGGATCTTTCCTCAACAGTGCCGCAATAAACCCACGCCGTACTTTTTCATTGTTCATCAATTCCTTAAAGCAGAAATCTACTGTGGGAAGCATTATGAAATTGTCATTTGTTTTTGTCATTCAGTTTCTCCTTTCCTGCCATCAGACAGAAAGCCGCCTGCTTTTTGCAGAAAAGTAGAAGACATTCAGCCTCGGGCTGAACTGTCATTCTTATTTTAGCATATCACAATGCGTTGTCAAAGAATTATCCCTGCTTCCCGCCTTTGCAGCAGTTCCATATCTGAACTATTCTTTTATTTTGTTTTGTCATCGGGTATCTGCCCGGAATACGGGCATCGTGAATAAGAACCACTGCAGTCCTGCTACCTGATTCACAGATTCATTCGACGGATTCAATCTCCGTCCTTTGTGTGGAAACAGAATAACATATGCCTCTGAAAATAACAAGCGGATTCCTGCTCCCTGCATCGTCAGAAATCATTTTCGTGACTTTATACAAAGTGAACCGGTTCTTGTTTGTCTATCATGCTACATCGAAAAGGAAAACATACAAAAGTCAATGTCCGCCTGTATTGATCGGACATAAAACAAAGCGCGCGCAAAACCGCCGCATTCCGAAAGACATTCTTCCGAAACACGGCGGTCTGTTTTTCAGACGCCCCGGCATATTCCGCCACGGGCATTGTCTGATTCTTATTTTTCACTGTAGTGATGTGCCTCTTCCAGCATCATATCTTTTACTTTCATGAGTCTGATCTGCGTACTTCTCTCATTCTCATCCAGCTTCATGGTAATATATTTAATACTCTCCTCTGTTTCCGGTATAATCACATGTTCCAGCGCATTCACACGCCTTCTCGTTTTCTCGATCTCGGCAGCCATCAGCTGACATGCTTTTTCCACCTCCGCCAGCCGTATCATGTCCGGGAGAATATCCGCCAGTGATTTTACCGCTCCGTCCAGATCACTGGAAGTAAATGCGAAACCATAGGAGTAGATATCGTTTTCATCCGCGGTCCTTGTCTTATACTCAAAGGTGGGGATATCTACACTCATAACGTTTTTCTCTCCCGCTTCCAGGCTGACTTCCTGCTTTGGCGCCATAAGCGCCGTATTAAGTGCGGCTTCAGACATTCCCGCCTTTGCTATGACAAAGTTTTTATTTGCGGACCGGATGCCTGCCTCTACTTTTTTTCTCACTTCCATGTTTTCGCGAACAAGATCAAGATACTGGCGCATCAGCTCATCGCGCTTATCTTTCAGCAATTTGTGTCCGCGGATCGCCGTAACCCGCTTTTTCTTCAGGCGGGTCAGCTCCATTCGGGTCGGATTCACCTGTTTTGCCGCCAAAACGCCACCTCCTTACTCAATATCTCACTAAAGGCCTCCGTGCCGTCCGTTCTGCGCTGCAGTTCGATTCCGCTTCGCTCCATCTCACTGTACGGGCATTCTGCCCTATACTGCCATATGGGAAGCGCCTTATGCAAGCCGGCTTGCAACGCCGCTTCCCATATGGCAGTGCACCGCAGAACTGTTAATCGGCATAATATTCATCCAGGTATTTGTCGTCGATTCGTTTCAGTTCGGTTCTTGGCAGCATGCGCAGAAGTTTCCATCCGATATCGAGTGTTTCTTCGATGCTCCGGTCTGTGTGGTATCCCTGTGATACGTATTCCTGTTCGAACGCATCCGCGAATTTCGCGTACATGAGGTCGATCTCCGTCAGCGCCGCCTCTCCCAGGATTACCATCAGTTCCTTTGCGTCCTTGCCACGGGCATAAGCCGCGAAGAGCTGGTTCATTGTGTTGGAATGATCGGCACGGGTTTTCCCCTCGCCGATTCCCTTGTCCTTCAGACGGGACAGGGACGGCAGTACATCGATCGGCGGCGTGATTCCCTTGCGGTACAGCTCACGGCTCAGGATGATCTGCCCTTCGGTGATATATCCGGTCAGGTCCGGGATCGGGTGGGTCTTGTCGTCCTCGGGCATGGTCAGAATCGGAATCATGGTAATACTTCCTTTCTTTCCCCGCTGTCTGCCCGCTCTTTCATAGATTGACGCCAGATCCGTGTACATATATCCCGGATATCCGCGGCGTCCCGGCACTTCTTTTCTGGCCGCCGAAACCTCGCGGAGCGCATCGGCATAGTTCGTGATATCTGTCAGGATAACGAGCACATGCATATCCTTTTCAAATGCCAGATACTCAGCCGCTGTCAGCGCCATTTTCGGTGTCGCGATACGTTCCACCGCCGGATCATTTGCCAGATTGATAAACAGCACCGTACGGTCAAGTGCTCCGGTCTCCCGGAAACTCTCAATAAAGAAATCCGATTCCTCGAATGTGATTCCCATGGCGGCAAATACAACCGCGAAATTTTCGTCTTTTCCAAGCACTTTTGCCTGTCTTGCGATCTGCGCCGCCAGCTGGGCATGAGGCAGACCGGATGCGGAGAAGATCGGGAGCTTCTGTCCGCGGACCAGCGTGTTCAGTCCGTCAATGGCGGATACTCCGGTCTGAATAAACTCTTCCGGATAACTTCTGGCAGCCGGATTCATGGGCAGCCCGTTTATATCCATTCTGGCATCCGGCAGAATCTCCGGCCCGTCATCGATCGGCCGTCCCAGTCCGTCAAACACACGCCCCAGCATATCGGCCGACACTCCCAGCTCCATGCTTCTTCCGAGGAACCGCACTTTGCTGTTGGACAGGTTGATGCCCGTGGAACTCTCGAACAGCTGAACGAGCACATCCGTGCCGTTGACTTCCAGCACCTTGCAGCGCCTTGTCTCTCCGTTTACAAGCTCGATCTCTCCCAGTTCATCATAAGTTACGCCTTCCACGCCACGCACCAGCATCAGCGGTCCGGCTACTTCCTGTATGGTTCTGTACTCTTTAGGCATTTACCGTCCCTCCTTTCCGAATGCCGCCGCGATCTGCGCGTCCAGATTCTCCTGTACTTTTCTGTATTCCTCATCCAGTTCGTCCTCATGAACATATTTGAAACGTCCGATCTGCTCTCTGACCGGCATGGAAATCAGTTTGTTCAGAGACGCGCCTTCCTCCAGCGCCTTCACGGATCTGTCATAGAACGCATTCACAAGAAGCATCATCATATGCTGTTTCTTCAGCGATGTGTAGGTGTCGATCTCATGGAATGAGTTCTGATGAAGGAAATCTTCACGGATCGATCTGGCAGCCTCCATCTTCAGACGGTCGCCCGGAGAGAGGGCATCCATGCCGACCATTTTTACGATCTCTTCCAGCTCCGCTTCTTCCTGAAGCAGACTCATCATCTTCTGGCGTCCTTCCATCCAGTCCGGCGCCACATTTCCGTTAAACCATTTCTCCATGTCATCCAGATACAGAGAATAACTGTTCAGCCAGTTGATCGCCGGGAAATGTCTCTTGTACGCCAGAGCGGAATCCAGTCCCCAGAACACTTTTACAATACGCAGCGTTGCCTGCGATACCGGCTCCGATGTGTCACCTCCCGGCGGCGACACGGCCCCGATTACGGAGAGGGCGCCTTCCCGGCCTTCACGGCCGAGAGAAATCACGTGCCCCGCTCTCTCATAGAACTGTGCCAGACGGCTTCCCAGATACGCGGGATACCCCTCCTCGCCGGGCATCTCTTCCAGACGTCCGGACATCTCGCGGAGCGCCTCAGCCCAGCGGGATGTGGAATCCGCCATCAGCGCCACGGAATACCCCATGTCTCTGAAATACTCCGCAATGGTAATTCCCGTATAGATGGATGCCTCGCGGGCAGCCACCGGCATATCCGAAGTATTGGCGATCAGAACTGTTCTCTGCATCAGAGGCTGTCCTGTTTTCGGGTCCTTGAGTTCCGGAAATTCGTTCAGAACATCGGTCATCTCATTGCCTCGTTCGCCGCATCCGATATAGACCACGATATCAGCTTCCGCCCATTTTGCCAGCTGATGCTGTATGACGGTCTTTCCGCTTCCGAAAGGTCCGGGCACCGCGGCCACACCGCCTTTCGCGATGGGGAAGAACGTATCGATCACGCGCTGTCCGGTCACAAGCGGCATCTTCGGCGGAAGTTTCTTTTTATACGGACGCCCCCGCCGCACCGGCCACTTCTGCATCCGAGTCAGCTCCCTTTCTCCGTCTTGTGTCGCGATGACGGCGACCACTTCCTCCACTGTAAATTCTCCGCCGCGGATCTCTTTGACCGTTCCTTTCACCCCATAGGGCACCATGATCTTCTGCTGTACCAGAACCGTCTCCTGTACCGTTCCGATCACGTCTCCCTCTTCTACTTCATCGCCCGGTCTGACCGTGGGAACAAACTCCCATTTCAGATTGCGCTTCAGAGATGGTACTTCCACTCCGCGCTTCAGGTTATTGCCGGAAATCTTCATAATGTCATCCAGAGGTCTCTGAATTCCGTCATAAATACTCGTAATCAGCCCCGGTCCCAGTTCCACGGACATGGGAACTCCCATGGATTCTACCGGCTCTCCGGGGCCCAGTCCGGATGTCTCCTCATATACCTGAATCGATGCCTCATCTCCGTGCATCTCGATAATCTCACCGATCAGGCGCTGCTTTGACACACGGACCACATCGAACATATTTGCATCCCGCATTCCCTCGGCGATAACCAGAGGGCCTGCGACTTTCTTAATCACTCCTGTGCTCATTAGCTCACTCCTCCAAACAGAATGTCTGATCCGACCGCCTGCTCCACGGTCTTTTTCACGCCTTCAACTCCCGCGCCCGTATTCCCCGATACTCCGGGGATCTGAATAATCGCGGGAAGCGTCTTCTCCCGATATTCTTCCAGCTCGTCCTCCGCCATGGCTGCCGCCGCTTCCGTAATATAGATGATTCCATACTCTTCCTCCACCAGACGCCGCAGCGTCCCGACGGTTTCTTCCCGGGTTTTCACAGGGCAGATGCCAAGTCCCAGTGTGGCGAAGCCGTAGATACTGTCGTAATCACCGACCACTGCAATCTTATACATACATCTCCCTTATCCTTTCCCGGATCGCATCTTCCGAAAATCCATTCTGTTTTCCGGTCAGAATAATCCGAACTGTTTTTATCTCATTTTCCCTGGCAATCAGATATCCCAGCAGGGGACCCACGGAAAATGTCTCATATTTATATGACTTCATTGTTTCTATCATACGGTTGTCGCACCACCGTTCAAATGCCGAGGGAGATTCCCGAAGGGCGTCAGCGCCCCCGGCATAGGATGTGCCCTCCAGATAACCGGCGATCTCTTCCGCTCCCACAAGCGCCGCGCGGATGAGCTGATCCACATTCAGACTTCTGCACTCCGCCATGGCAGTGCGCATAAAATCCGCTGTCTTCCCGGTCTTCTGGGACCTCACTGCGATCTTGATATCTGCAATCGCGACCGTGGTTTCCGCGTAGTCCTCCATAATCGGTTCCCCGGATGATCTGCCTGCTTCCAGAACCGCTTCCAGCGCCGCCCTGTCCACGCAGATATCACAGAGCTGTCCGTCTCCGGTATGAAGCAGAATATCCGCGGCCTCCTGCGCTGTCCTTCCCATCTTACCGGGAAGTTTCGCGAAGTCTCTCGCCTCTATGATTTTTACCATCTCCTCCCCGGATACCGGGCAGTCCTCATAGAAAATATCCGGCGTATGAGACCGGGTGCAGGCCGCTTTTACCGCAGCTTTCAGATTGTGGTACATTCTCGGATAACTGAGGACATCGAAAACGCTCATATCCGGCGCCACATCGCGTATGACTTCCCACGTTTTCTCTTCCTCCCTGGTCAGAACCGCCTCCGCGTCTTCCGGGGCGGATACATCTCCCCAGCCCTTTTCCACAACAGCCTGAAGCACCTGCTCCGCTGTCTGAAGAGACAGAAGCTGTTCGATAAACGCGTTGGAAAACAGCGAAACTTCCAGGGCACGGATGCGCGCGACCGCATAAGTATATTTTGTATTACTCACCTTTCACCCTCCTTACGTCTGCGCATTATCCGAACAGAAGCCTGTTCACCTGATCTGACAGTTCTTCCCTGCCGGAATCAAACACTGCCTTTATCGTACAGTTTTCTTCAATGCCGCCGTAGGTAAGGATGAATCCTCCGTCCATCTCGCCCGCCTGATCGGAAACCGTCAGCGTTCCGCCTTTTGCGGCCGCTATGGTCTTCAGTCTGCCGGTAAACCCTTCCGGCATACGGTCCAGATCCCTCTGTGAGAAACAGATTTTTCCATCTGCCGGCAGCACGTATTTCCCGAGCATTTTCTCAAGCATTTCAAAATACGTTTTGTCTTCCTGATCAAGAACGGCCCGGTACGCCCGGTCAAGCACCTCGCCGATTACTTCCTGCTTGGCTCCGAGGATCGCCTGCTTTCTCCGCATATCCAGAGAGGAGGCCGTTCTCCCGGCATAGTCCCGGGCATCTGATGAAGCCTTCGCTTCGATCCGCTCAGCTTCCTTCAGCGCCTCAGCCCGCGCGGCTTCGATCTGAGCTTCCGCCTTCTCCCGCGCGTCCGAGACGATCCCGGCCGCTGACTGCCTGGCTTCCTCGAGAATCCGGGCTTTCATTTTATCAAGTCCACTCATTGTCCATGCACTCCTTCCTGATTCTCCTTTCCGTGATTCCTTTCACAATGGTCCGTAACGGTTCAGACTCAGACCTGAATTCCGTTGACTGACAGGAAAGAAATCAGAAGAGCCAGGATCGCGTAGGTCTCAACCATTGCCGGGAAAAGCATGGCTTTACCGAACTGATCCGGTTTCTTCGCGATAATGCCGATGGACGCCGCCGCTGTCTTGCCCTGCGCGATTGCGGAGAGAAGTCCTACCACACCGATCGGAAGGCAGGCTGCCAGAATCAGAAGTCCTGTCTGCACGGACAGATCTGCCAGACCTCCGCCGAGAACGCCGATTTTTGACAATGTGATAAATCCGATCAGAAGTCCGTACAGGCCCTGGGTACCCGGAAGGAGCTGAACAATAAGCACCTTCGCGAATTTTCCCGGATCCTCGGTTACAACTCCCGCCGCGGCCTGACCCGCAATTCCGACTCCGATCGCCGACCCTGTGCCCGAAAGAAGAACAGCAACAGCCGCTCCCAGTAATGCATACACCATTCCTAATTCACTCATAATAACGTTTCCTCCTTAATTTCCGCATATTTTGTATTTTCTTTAAAAGGCGCAAACGGTCTGCCGCCGCCTTCATAAAACTTTCCGAAGAACTCCACAAACTGCAGACGGTTCGTATGCACATAGGCTCCCAGAAGATTGATCGCCAGGTTCATGGAGTGGCCCACCAGAAATATCACAATGAAAAAGATGATTCCTATGATATTGTTCGGAAGCATGCTTCCCATCTGGTTGATAACCGAAGCGATGACTCCTGTCGCAAGTCCCAGGGCAAGAAGCCTTGAGTACGAGAGCACATCGCTCAGCCAGCCGGTTATATTATATAGATCATATGCGCCGAGGGCGAGCCTCAGAGCCGGATTTTTCTTTCCCCTTCCCGACATGAGCACAATGCCGACAGCACCGATTACTGCCAGCACCTTTGCCAGCGTATTCAGCCAGTCCGGGAACACGATGGTCATCTGGGCGATGGATGCGAAAAGGCTGCTTGGAAGGAGCATCAGAATCAGCCCCACAAGAAGCAGGAACCAGAGCACCACATCACAGAAGAAATCCATCAGTTTTCCGTCTTTGATACAGAGATATCCTTTGATCGCCAGTCCGGTGAACAGGTGAATCACACCGAACAGCAGCGAAAACAGTAGAAGCTTCATCGGTTCATTCAGAGGAACAAACCAGAGTGCCGGCGGCGTGATCGTCCTGCCGAAAAACTTTGCCGACACAATATCCACTATATTTCCAAAATATCCGCCAAAAAGGATTCCCCATACAAGAGTGGAAAGTCCGCAGTAGAAAAACAGTTTCAGCGATTTCTTCATTCCCGGCGACATGCGGGGATATTTCCTCACAAGGACGCCGCAGACCACGGCCACGATCAGCCCGTACGCCGCGTCTGAGAGCATCATGCCGAAGAAAAACACATAGAAAAACGACATGATTGTCGTCGGGTCCAGTTCGCCTTTGACCGGAAGTCCGTATGATTCCACGATTCCCTCCATATTGGCCGAGAAGGGGTTGTTTTTCAGGATAACCGGAGGTTCCTCGTCCTCCTGAAGTTCCTCCACGTCCGCCATGCAGTCATATTTTTCCATCAGCGCATCCGCCGTCTTCCCCGCCGCGCACTGCGGGATATAGCCGCTGATAACAAATGTTCTCTCCGACTGGGGCAGCTGTCCGAGGACCTCGTATTTGTCCGCCCGGACACGATAGTAATCCGCCATAATCTGCAGATCCTCCCGTCCGGCCGCCAGCGTCCGGATCTCTTCCTCTATTCCGGCGATCTTCTGCCTGCACGCGCCGATCTCTTCCTGAAGGATCTCCTGCTGTCTCGCGGGCGTCTCCTCCCATGACTGCGACGGCCGCGCAAATCCCGCGCTCCGGAGCGCGTCCTCGATCTGCTGCGCCTCCTCTTTCAGACAGAGCACCGCCAGATAAACCATGCTCTGCTCCGATGAAATAACCGTCACCTCGGCGCTCTCCGCATCCGGCGCCTGTTCGGCGAGCACTTCATAAATCTTTTCCGTCGTTGTCCCGCCCGGCATGGTCCCCGGGAAAAATACCGTACGCTTTGTCGCGGATGTCTTCAGCGGAACGTCCAGCGTCAGCCAGGGGGCAAGCCCTGCCATGCTGTTTTCCAGCTTTGTTATGGATGCCTGCTGCTCCGACCGTTCCCGGTCAAGCTCGCTGATCCTGCGGGCAGTCCGCAGAAGCTCCCGCCGCTCTTCCCGGACCTTTGCTTCCTTTTCCGCGGAAATCAGCTTTTTTCCTTCCAGAGCGGCAAACATGGATTTCTTCTCAGGCGCGTATTTATCAAGCAGTTCAATGGCCTGATCGGCCGCTGCCGCAGCCTTCTCAAAACCAAGTCTTCTCCCTGCCGTATCCATCCGGTGGAAATCCTCATCCTCGTCAATCACATGGCTGATCTCCATGACACCCAGACTCTGCAGGTTTTCAAGAATCGCTTTTCTGTCTTTTTTGAGGGCACAGATGCTGATTCTCTGCATTTTAAGTACCGCCATTTTCTCATCCCTCCTTTTCCGTTATGTTGTCTTACCGGTATTTTCATGAATGAAAACACACTATATAAGCTGTGACAGGACAAGAGCGATCGCCTCTTCCTCCCTGTTTCCGGCAGAAGCTTTCAGATTCCGGACCTCAGTCTCTATTTCACGCCCGGCCTCTTCCCTGGTCCGCTGTCCTTTCGCTTCCGCTTCTTCCGCCATGGCGCGGGCCCTTTCTTCGGCTTTTTCGATCAGTTCCTGCCGGATCTGATCCGCCTGTTCCTTCGCTTCGTGCAAAATCCGGTCTCTCTCGTCTTCTGCCTCTTTGATCATTTCATCCGCTTCCTTTTCTGCAAGGCGGATCTCGCGGATCGTCTCTTCTACCATCTTTTCCACCACCTTTCCCTCTTTTCCTGTATCTCCTTAGCTTCTCCAATCCTGGCTTCTTCATACGGCCAGTCAGAAAATTCACAGTTTACAGGCACAGACAGTTTTTCCGTCTGACAATTTAACAGAATCTTAACACAAGATTTAATGCCATTATATACTAATCTTGTCTTTTATTCAAAATATTTATTAGCTTTTCTGATTTATATTAATTATTTTTTCTTATAAAAAAAGAATGAACCATAAGTCCATTCTTTCACCACGTAAGCTCATGCAGTTTTCCTTCCGTCTCCATCCCGGCAAACCCGTTCTGCCGCAGCGCCTCATAGAGCACGATGGCTACGGAGTTTCCCAGATTCAGGGAACGGATCTCTTCCATCATCGGGATCCTCACACAGTTTTCCCGGTTCCTGACAAGTATCTCTTCCGGGATGCCCGCGCTTTCTTTTCCGAACATGATATAGCAGTCCGGTTCATAGTTCATTTCCGTATAAGCCTTCTCTGCTTTCGTCGTTGCCATGTAAATCTTTGCCCCGGGATTTCGCTCCAGGAAATCCTGATAATCAATATAAGTTGTCACATCCAGATCTTTCCAGTAATCCATTCCGGCACGCCTGAGCGCCTTCTCGCTTAATTTGAATCCCAGCGGTTCTATGAGATGCAGACGTGCGCCCGCTGCTACACAGGTTCTTCCGATATTGCCGGTGTTCGCCGGAATCTCAGGTTCTAAAAGAACGATATTTATCATAAAGTTTTCCTCTCCTCAAACGGCGCACAGAATTATCTCCCGTGCGCCGCCGTAAACCTTTTTTCTGTGTTTTTCCTACTGTTCCTCCGCGCGCAGCCGCTGAATAAACCGTTCCACACGCTCCAGGGCGGCTTTCAGATCCTCCAGCGAATATGCGTAGGATATTCGCAGGAATCCTTCTCCGCACTCTCCGAACGCTGTTCCCGGCACCACGGCCACTTTTTCTTCCTGCAGAAGTTTTGTCGCGAATTCTTCGGAAGTCATATTGAACTGTTTAATGCTCGGAAATACATAAAATGCTCCGAAGGGCTCAAAACACTCCAGCCCCATGCGCCTGAACTCATGCATCAGGAAACGCCTTCTCTGATTGTAGGATTTGCGCATTTCCTGAACTTCATCCTCGCAGTTTCTCAGGCCCTCCACCGCAGCGTACTGGCTGTTGGTAGGCGCGCACATAATCGCGAACTGATGCAGCTTCGTCATCTGCTCAATAATCGCTTCCGGTCCGCAGCAGTAGCCCAGACGCCATCCGGTCATCGCAAAGCCTTTTGAAAATCCGTTGATCACAATCGTTCTCTCCCGCATTCCCGGCAGGCTGGCAATGGAAACATGCTCCACTTCATACGTCAGTTCGGAATAAATCTCATCGGACAATACATAGAGATCATGTTCCTTCACAAACTCCGCCACCGGTTCCAGATCTTCCTTTGTCATGATGGAACCGGTCGGATTGTTCGGGAACGGCAT
>CALWBC010000171.1 GCA_944375755.1 uncultured Mediterraneibacter sp.
TGGAGTTCAGACGTGTGCTCTTCCGATCTGATCTCCTTCAGATTACGGATCAGTTCTTCCTTCTTCCCTTCGAAATCTTCCTCGATCTGTTTCACCACTTCATAGAATCCGATGCCGTCCGTATCATCCTTGAACTTCGATACAGGCGAAGTATAGGACAGCGCACGAAGGGCTGCCGTGGTATGGCCTGATGAGAGGAAGGACATCTGCAGTCTGGATTTCAGCATGGCAAGAATCTCTTTCAGACGCTTCTCATCATCCAGCCTGGATTCCATCAGAATCTCCCTCATCATGGCGAACATCACGTTCATCTCGGGGTACAGAGCCTTTCCTCTGATCTCAAACGCGGCACGGAACTCTTTTTCCTTCACTTTCGTAACGTCCGTATACAGTTCCAGCGATGTTCCGATTCCGCCGGTATGAATGTTGATCTCATTAAAAAGTTCACCGTACTCATAGCCGGTGGTATCAATGATTCCGAGAACGCTCTGGAGAATTCCCACATACGGAAGTTTCTCTTCCTCTATGCCGGAAAGATCAAACATCAGCTTCGCATAGCCGATTCCATTTGTCTCCACATCGTGATATACCATCTTCACCCCGCCGAGGTCCTTTTCTTCATTATAAATCGGCGCGATCTCGCGGGATATATCCTCCCGCTTCAGTACGGGGATCTTTGCCAGGTCTTCCGGTGCGGACTCCTCTTCCTGATATGCTTCCAGTTCCTTTGTATCACGGACAAGCTTCTCCACTTCCTCCCGGCTCAGGCTCTCCTTATAAGCCTGCAGCCGCTGCGCAAGCTCACGGTCCATGCGCGCGGTGCGCCCTTTTTCCGGACGGATGATCACAACCGAGCCGTGGGTGTTTTCCAGAAGATATGTCCGGATCAGATTTTCAAAATAGCCGGTATCCACCTGTTCTTTCAGGAATTCAAAGGTCGGGAGGGCATCCATATGCACGAAAGGCTTCTCATCGTCATAAAGCCAGCTGTCAAATAACTGGAGTCCATACATCAGTCCCCGCGGATAATTTCCGAAATCAGCCTCTCTGAACCTGAACTCATGGTAGTTGATTCCCGCACGCAGAGCTTTCCTGTCGATGCCCTTTTCCGCCAGGTTTTCAAGCGTCTCTTCCACCGTGCGGATAAACGCGTCTTTCTGCTCCATATTCGCATTTTTCGCGATCACGGAAAAGATCGGCTGATATACGCCGTTGTCATAGGAACCCATGATATCCTTTCCGATGCCAGCGTCCAGAAGCGCTTTCTTAAGCGGCGCGCCCGGCGCGGACAGAAGCGCGTAATCCAGAATTTCAAACGCCAGATACAGCTTCTCATCCAGAGAAGTGCCGATCACCTTATTGTAGGAAAGATAAGTATTATCGGCTTCATTTTCATCGCTTGCTATGGAATATTCCTGAACAACCTCTTTCATTTCCGCAAAAGGCTTCTGAAGCCGGATTCCGGAATCCACCTCCATCTGGTCAAACGCGGAAAGATACTTTTCATCCAGCCATCTCAGTTTTTCCTCCATATCCATATCTCCGTAGAGATAGATATAACTGTTTGACGGATGATAATATTTCCGGTGAAAATCAAGGAACTGTTCATAGGTCAGCTCGGGAATCACCTCCGGATCTCCGCCGGACTCGTTCGCGTAGGAAGTATCCGGGAACAGGGAATTGAGAATCACACGGTCCAGAACCCCCTCCGGTGAAGAAAACGCTCCCTTCATCTCATTGTAAACAACTCCGGAGAGAGTCAGTTCTCCGTCCGGATCATCCAGATGATAACTCCAGCCTTCCTGACGGAACGTCTTGTCATGCTGATAGATATTCGGATAGAACACCGCGTCCATGTATACATGCATCAGGTTCTGAAAATCCTTGTCATTGCAGCTGGCTACCGGATAAACCGTCTTGTCCGGATAGGTCATGGCGTTCAGGAACGTATTCAGAGAACCCTTAACCAGCTCCACAAAGGGATCCTTGACCGGGAACTCCCGGGAACCGCATAAAACAGAGTGCTCCATGATGTGGGGCACTCCCGTGCTGTCAGAAGGCGGAGTCCGAAAACCTATGGCGAATACCTTGTTTTCATCATCATTCTCCATCAGAAGCACCCGTGCTCCGCTTTTTTTATGTCTGAGCAGGATGCCGTGAGACTTGATTCCGGATAAATCCTGCTGCTGTATGATTTCATATGCTGTCAGTTCATTTATACTCATACCTGCATCTCCTTGTCCATATGATAAGAGCGCCGGGCAATCCATCACCCGGCGCCTGTTTTATAAGTATAACACTAACGGCCAAACTTTAAAAGGCAAGCATTCCTCTTTTTATCGTTTCCTCCAGGTTTCCCCTGAAATACGGAATATGATGGGACGTGTTCGCAGAAGAAGCCAGAAGGTGGATCTCGCCTTTTTTAATTTTGCATGCCTTTGCCACAAAATTCTGCGAAAACTCCGCATACTGGATATCCCGGCACCGCACGGCCAGCTGCTGTCTTCCGAAATATCCCCTGCTGATCACAAGAAACTTCTGACCGGCCGTCACAGCGTCCGTGTGATACTTCAGAATCATACAGACCAGCGTCACGGCCGCGATTCCTGCCGCGCAGATCCATCCGTGCATGGCGTACCGCGGCATTACCTGTCCCCATACGGCACTTCCGCCGCACAGACAGAACAGGGTAACCGCCAGCGGGATCGACCACGCCGCCCAGACCGCACCGGGCAGGCGCACGGGCTCTTCTTCAAGCGCCCCGGCAAATTCCGGCAGAAGAATCTCCAGATATTCCCTGAGCTTTTCCCTGCCGCAATAGAGCAGAAGGAACGAATGCTGTTCCTCTTTTTCATCCCCCATTCCGATATTTACTATCTCCGCCATATACCGGTGACCCATCCGCGCCACAAAAGACTGATGAATCTTCAGCGCCTGGATCTTGTCCACAGGAATCGTATACTCTACCCGTTTCAGAAAACCGTATCTGATATACAGCCTTCCGTCCTTCCTGGCCACCCGGAAGTGATAATAACGGATAAAGTCTTTTACCGTATCCCACAGCGCGGACAATATGACAGAAACAGAGACAATAATCCCCGCTGCCATTCCGATCAGGGACTTCATCAGCTCCGGCTGGTTCAGCGTCTCCACCGCAGCCATCACCGCGCCCGCAATACCGAGCAGCAGAATCAGCACTGAAATCACACTGATGGAAAAGAACCCATGCCGGAGAATATCCGCAATATCCGTTTTCAAATCAAATTCGTCGTCCCGGATCTCATCGCGAAAGACTCCTCCGCCGGCCGTTTCCTCCGCACTGCCCGGAATTCCCATGAGCGTTTCCCCTGACTCTCCCGGAATCCCCCTCGTTATCCCCGAAGTATCGGAGATATTCTGATTTCCGTATACAAGCTCCTGAAGCTTTCCCGTAACCTCCCGCTTAAACCAGAGAGCGTCCGCTTTTTTCAGCACAATTTTCACATCCGTACTGTCCGCGGTAGACCGGCTGTTCGTATCCATCTTGACCTTGCAGGTTCCCATCAGCATTTCAAAAAGATTCTGTTCCACATTAATATTGGAAATATTGCGTATGCTGATTGTATTTTTCTTCTTATTCACCCTGCCCCGTTCAATGACCACAGCCTGCTCCTCAATGGATATGTATGTCCTGGACCAGACCAGAATCTGACTGACCAGACAGATGACAAGCAGCGCCAGTATGCCCAGAACAATCAACAGGCTTTTATCTGTCAGCGCGGACAGATCCGCATCCTCCAGTTCACCGATATTCTGAATCAGCGCTGTCACCAGAAGCACAACAAGAGCCGCAATAAAACCGCCGGTCTGCTCCACGATAACGGAGATATGGTTGCGGAATTTTCTGCTGTGATTTTCTCTTTTCTCGCTCATCTTTTTTATGACCTTCCTTTTGGTTTTATGCTCAGCGGTCCCTGTTCTCCCGCTGCTCCGCCACAATCTCATTGATCCTCCGCCGAAGACTTTCCGCGATTTCTTCCGCCTTCTCCTCCGCCAGAAAAGACAGCGTCACATCCCCGCCGCCGGTAGTCACAACCACTTTTTCCACCTTGAAAATCTGATCCACAGGCCCCTTCTTCGTCTGAAGTTTATGTACCCTTTCAATAGGAACAATGTTCCTCTTTACAAATA
>CALWBC010000172.1 GCA_944375755.1 uncultured Mediterraneibacter sp.
AGGGTATGAAAACAAAGTAAAAGCGAACATTGACAAGACGATCGAGAACCGCCATCTGGAAGACCAAATCCTTGAAGTCCGGGTTCCCATGGAGGAAGTGACAGAGCTTCGAAATGGTGTCCAGAAAGCAGTACAGCGCAAGATGTTCCCGGGATATGTGATGATCCACATGATCATGAATGACGATACATGGTATGTCGTGAGAAATACCCGCGGCGTTACAGGGTTCGTCGGACCGGGATCAAAGCCGGTTCCGCTGGAAGAGAGCGAGATGGAAAATCTCGGCATCAAGAAAGATAACGTTATCGTCAACTTTGGAGTGGGCGATACGGTTGTTGTCTTAAGCGGGGCATGGGAAGGCACTGTCGGTGTCATTCAGAGCATGAATGAGCAGAAGAAGAGCCTGTCTATCAATGTAGAGCTGTTTGGCCGCGAGACTCCGGTTGAACTTGGTTTTTCAGAAGCGAAGAAAATGGATTAAAGATGAGTGGGAGGGGCATCGCCCCGCCAATACCACAAGGAGGTAATTGAAAATGGCAAAAAAAGTAGAAGGTTATATCAAATTACAGATTCCTGCCGGAAAGGCAACTCCGGCACCACCGGTTGGTCCTGCACTTGGACAGCACGGTGTAAATATCGTTGAGTTTACAAAACAGTTCAATGCCAGAACAGCAGATCAGGGCGACCTGATTATCCCGGTTGTTATCACAGTATACAATGACAGAAGCTTCAGCTTCATCACAAAGACACCGCCGGCAGCAGTTCTGATTAAGAAAGCCTGCAAGATCCAGTCCGGATCAGGCGTGCCGAACAAAAACAAAGTGGCAACAATCACAAAGGCTCAGCTTCAGGAGATCGCTG
Organism: uncultured Mediterraneibacter sp.; assembly: GCA_944375755.1. Lineage (GTDB taxonomy): Bacteria > Bacillota > Clostridia > Lachnospirales > Lachnospiraceae > Mediterraneibacter. The sequence goes on from CALWBC010000172.1 coordinate 862, forward strand.
AGACAAAGATGCCTGACCTGAACGCGGCAACAGTAGAGGCTGCTATGAGCATGGTAGCCGGAACATGCCGTTCCATGGGTGTCGTTGTAGAGGAATAGAGCACTTGACAGGAAGGACTTCTTTAGAAGCATGTAAATAAGTGGGAGGGGCACGTTCCCGCCAATACCACAAGGAGGTTATTGTAAAATGAAACGAGGAAAGAAATATATCGAGGCTGCAAAACTGATCGAAAAAGGAACTCTTTACGACAGAGACGAAGCAGTCGCATTAGTGAAAAAAGCAGCAGTGGCAAAGTTTGACGAGACAATCGAGGCTCACATCAGAACAGGATGTGACGGACGTCATGCAGATCAGCAGATCCGTGGAGCGGTTGTACTTCCGCACGGAACAGGTAAAAAGGTTCGCATCCTTGTATTTGCGAAAGACGCAAAGGCAGAGGAAGCAAAGGCAGCAGGAGCTGACTTCGTAGGCGGAGACGACCTGATCCCGAAGATTCAGAATGAGGGATGGCTGGACTTTGATGTTGTAGTTGCAACACCGGATATGATGGGTATCGTTGGACGTCTCGGACGTGTACTCGGACCGAAAGGTCTTATGCCGAACCCGAAAGCCGGAACAGTTACAATGGACGTAACAAAGGCGATCAACGACATCAAGGCTGGTAAGATCGAGTACAGACTTGACAAGACAAACATCATCCATGTACCGATCGGAAAAGCTTCCTTTACTGAGGAGCAGTTAGCGGACAACTTCCAGACGCTTATCGATGCAATCAACAAGGTAAGACCGGCAGCTGTAAAGGGTCAGTATCTGAAGAGCATTACTCTTACATCTACAATGGGCCCGGGCGTAAAGGTTAACCCGATGAAGCTTGCATAGTATGAAATGAATAAAGTATAACAAAACAGGTCCCAGCGGGAAAAGAGATTTTCCTGCTGGGGTCTGTTTTATTTTCCGAATAGATCGCTGTGCGTTCCGGTGCGTGACAGTGTACTTTGTTTTTCTCATTTTTTTAGATCGGCAAACAACTCATCAAGGTCATTATAACCTTTTACAGATGGGTCTTTTGCGATCCTTTCTGCTTCCAGCATGGCCGCAGTCGTTTCTTTATTGGGCCGCTCCAGCTTTACGTCAAAGGGAATGCCGCCCTTCCATGCGGATGCTGATGTTTGTGGTTTTTTCAGCCATAGCATCAACTCTTTTCTTTTGATAGTTTTGGTATATGTTGTTTGCATGAGAAAAGCAATATTTTGCACGAAGTTTTCATTCTTTTTCAATCAAAGAAATCTGGAAAGGATGGTAGAAACTTTACACTTTCCAAGCCCGCGTGGTATACTGTGAACACTTGGTTCAATATTTTTTAAACAACAGCGGAACGGATCGGCGGCAGCCCGCCGTCCGTCCGCCTTACAGGATATGACAGGAGAAGAAAATGAGTCTGATCAGCAGAATTCCCCGTGAATTCTACAAATTATTCACAAGTAAATATACGGAATACTACATGGCGTTCCTCGTGGCGATCTACGAAGCCATGGAACAGTCCTACTCGGTGCTCGGACTGACGGAGAAAGAGTGCAGGGCTGTGATGAATGAGAAGATTGCCGCTGAGGCGATTCTGTGGGACGGTGAAAACTATGACGAAGAAGGTGTCTTTCTTACCCGTTCCAATATGGCTTCCGTCTGTCTGAAGCATTTTGAGGACTGGGGGTGGCTGAAGCAGGATTACGATGAGACACTGAACAGCTATGTGGTGACTTTCCCCGAGTACAGTCAGATGTATGTGGAGCTCTTCGCCCGGCTGCTGGACGAGAGCGACAGCCAGGAGAGGGAGAGTGTTCTGGCGATTTACAGTTATCTGTATACATACAGTGTGGACTCGGAAAAGAACAATGAAATCCTCAAAAGTGCCCTTAATGCATCCAGGAGACTGGTACGCATGCTGGTCAACATGCAGGACGGCATGAGGGAATATTTTGACGAGCTTTCCAGACAGAAGAATTTCAAGGGGATTCAGGATGTCCTTGTCAAAGAGATCAACAACAGCGACAGCAGGAAATACGCGATTCTTACCACAACGGACAGTTTTTACCGTTACAAGGAAGCGGTGAAGGAGCTGATTGTGAAAAACCTGGATGAAAACGAGGTGCGAAGAAGGAAAAAGGAGCGGGAGCTGACCGGGCTGGAAGAGGGGACGCCTCAGTATGTGCGCTGCGTGCGTGCGATCCGGCTCTGCGAAGAGGCTGCGGATATCATTTTCCGGATTGAGCGGCAGTCGGATGTGATCGAACGGCGGTATAACAAACTGATCGAGCAGAAAACCATATTTGCCAGCAGGGCTGCGGCGAGAATCCGTTATATCATGCAGGAAGGAGCGGACGGGGACGACCGGACAGCTGCATTTGTCAGCCTTCTGAACCGAAGTGGAGCGAAGGAGGAGATGATCGGTGCCCTCTCTGAAAAGATCCGGATGAGCACCTCCTGGCACCTGATGACCCCGGACAGCCTGTACCGCAGGAAGAGCGGTGAAAAGGAAGCGTTTGTTCCCCAGGCCGTGGCGGAAGAGGAACAGAACGGAACAGAAGAGATGGATTCCTTTGTTCTGAAACCGCTGTATACACACAGGGAGATTGAGAGGTTCCGCAGGAAAAATGAACAGGACGGCGTGTTCCGGGTGACACGGGACACGGTGCGGAGCGTGGAAGATCTGGAGAAGCTGTTCTTTGTCTGGCAGGAGGCCACGGAGACGGCGGATGGAAACGGTGAGATTGAGCTTGGAGAGGAACAGGAAAGTGATTCCGGATTCCGCTACTCCACGCTTACGATCCGCGGGAGAAGTGATCTGAAAAACGGATGACGGTTACAGGATGATGTACAGAATGATAAAGCTGCTAAGAGGGAAAGGAAGAAGCTATGTTTACCTATCTGGAAGAACTGACAGTGACGGAGGCGGAGCAGGTGAAGAAGACCATACAGGCACTGTTTCGTCAGACCTGCATTCTGCAGATGAAATATGATCCGGCGACTCTGACGCCGAGAGATAACCCACAGTATGAGATCTGCGCGAGACACAGAAATTTTATTACGGACTATGTGGAAGTGCTGGGATGCGAGCTGGTACACGATGCCCAGGAACATGTATTCCGTCTCGCCGGCGAGCATGTGCCTCAGGAAAAACTCAGTCTTACGAGTACGGTGATCCTGCTGCTTGTGAAGCTGATCTACAGGGACAGGATTATGGGAGAAGGGCTGAACGCTCCGCTGACAACGCTGAAGGAGATCCGGGAATACGGAAAGAATACGAACCTGCTCACGGAAAAACTGACTCAGGCGCAGTGGCGGGAAGCACTGTATCTGATGCGGATGCATCAGGTGATCGATGTGCCCGGTGCGGTCCGGGATGTGGAGGATGACACCCCGATCTATATTTACAGTACGGTAAATCTGTATGTCACAGCGGCAGATATCAACGCTCTGATTGATGAATACAGAGGGGAGGAGGAAGAACATGAGACAGCCGAAGAAACTCTTTACGCGGATTCTGATCAATAACTGGGGCGGCATCAGCCACAAGATCCTTACACTTCATGAACACGTGAACCTGTTCAGCGGCAAGAGCGGCTCGGGAAAATCTACGGTTATGGATGCCATTCAGGTGGTGCTTTACGGCAGTGTCTCGGCGAATTTCCTCAACAAGGCAGCGGATGACTCCAAAAATAAACGAAGTGTGCTCAGTTATCTGAGAGGTGCGCAGAAAGACGGAACCGTGAACCGCGGCGGTCAGGATTTCTGTTCCCAGATCGTTATGGAGATCGAGGACACGGGAACCCACATCGTCACATGTATCGGAGCGGCCTTTGAAGTGGGAAAGAATGATACCGAACTGCGCAGGTACGGTTTCTTCAGCCATTCCGGCCGGATGCCGAAAGACGGGTATCTGAGCGGCGGTGTACCGTATACCATCGATATGATCCGGAAGCTCACAAAAGAGAGAAGCAGAAGTGTGGACAACAGAGGGCACGCGGATGTGAACCGTGTTTATCCGTCCCGGGAGGCGTATCTGAATACGCTTTATGAGGTGATCTTCGGCTATGTGGAGCCAAACCGGATGATTACCATGGAGAAGAGTGCCATTGCTCTGAAAATGACCAGCGGAACAGGCCAGTTTATCCGGGACTATATGTTCCCGAAGAGCAGGGAGAATACGGTGTCTGTCATCAGCGAACAGCTGGGGGCGTACCGGGAGATCCGGGAGCGTGTGGAAGATCTTGAGAAACGGATTGAGATGCTGGATGCGGTACACGCGGCGGATCTGGAACTGACGAATGTCCGCGCGGACAGAGTATATGCGGAAAAGATTCTGAAATACATAGAGATCGAAGGATGCCGGACGAAACTTTCGTCCCGGAAGGATGACCTTGAGCGGGCGAAAGAAGATTCCGGGCGGACGGATCAGAGGCAGAAAGATGTACAGGCGGAGCTGACCGCTCTCAGAAATCGCCTGATCGATGTGAAGGCGGAACTGAAGAAAAGTGATTACGGTCAGAAACAACAGGAACTCCAGGAGATGGAACACACCATCCGGCTGCTGGCGGATCATTCGGCTGACTGGCGCAGAATCATAAACGGTCTGAAGCGGTGGGAGACGGATGAGACCGCTACGGATTATGTGAGCAACCGGGCGCTGCAGCTGATTGATGATTTCGCCCGGGGCGAGGTGACGGAAGAGACCTGCGGAGAGCTCCGGAATCATCTGAAAGCAGCGATGGACAATATCTCGGAAGAACTGGCGGAGACAGCGGTGTCGATCCGTGAGACAACGAAAGAACTCCGGGAGAAAGAGGAAGCTCTGGAGGATATGAACAAT
>CALWBC010000173.1 GCA_944375755.1 uncultured Mediterraneibacter sp.
TTTTCTGCTTTACCGGATATTTTAACGGATGTGAGAAGACATTGTTCGTCATGATTCAGGGACTTGTCGGAGCATTCGGGATAAGGATCCCTGTGGCTTATCTGATCAGCCGTATGGCCGGAGCCACTCTGTTTCAGATCGGACTTGGAACTCCGGCTTCCAGTTTCGTACAGATTGCGCTTTGTCTGGGAATGTTTATTCATATGGAAAAAGGAAAGAAATTAACAGGGGATCATCATGAATGATGATCCCTCTGATATTTCCTGTATGACTTCTCGGACATTTTACTTTCCAAGCAGCCAGCGAATTCCTGCCGCAGTCCTCTTTTCAACGTCTGTATAATGGTTGCCGGGATTAAGCTCAAAAAATGTATCAATTCCCTGTTCCCTGTAATATACATCGACCTGCTCCGTACGTTCCTGCACGGTCCGCATGTAAGGATTCCGTGTCCCTGATTCTTTTCTCCCCAGAGAAAAATACAACCGGTCCGGTATTCTCTTCATTTTGTTCGAAGCAATGTATTCTGCAAATTCGGGGAACCAGAGAGATCCCGACATACTTGCAGCTCTGGAAAAGAGATCGGTCCGATACTGCCTTTAACTGTAAACTGAAACATGTGCTCCGCCACCTTTCTTTATCAGCTTCATTATACGTCGGATACTTCCCTGCCGTAAAGCGCACATTCATCGAAAAACAGATACCATCCTGCACGGATTTCATGTATAATAGGTCTGTGATTACTTTTATATAAAAAAGGAGACTTCTCTATGAAATACAGAAATATTGTTTTTGACTTTGGAAATGTAGTCGGACAGTTCAACGCTCCGAAGATTCTCGGACATTTCTGCGACTCAAAAGAGGATTATGAACTGCTGGCTTCCGTGATCTATCCCAACTGGCTGGATCTGGACAGAGGGATTATTGATTATGAAGAAAATATCGAAGAATGTGTTTCAAAAGTTCCGGAGCGTCTGGCGGAAACAGTTCGAACATTCTTTCACGAATGGCCGGACCAGGTCCTTCCGGTGGAATCCACAGGCCGCCTGATCCGGGAACTTCAGGAAAAGAACGTCCCTCTGTATCTTTTGTCCAACGCTTCTACTTATTTTGCAGAGTGGGCTGAGAAATCAGACTTTCTGAAGGGTTTCTCCGGAATCGTCTTCTCCGCTCCTCTTAAATTAGCCAAGCCGGATCCTGCAATCTACCGGTATCTGTTTGAAAAATACTCTCTCAGACCGGAAGAGTGCTTTTTTATCGATGACCTGCCTGCCAACATAGAAACCGGCCGCAAGCTGGGAATGAACGGCATCGTGTTTAAAGGTGACATTGATGAGGTAAAATCTGCGATCGGCTTCAGCTCTCCGTAAGACCTGACTGTTTTTCTCCTACTCTTCCTTCAATGACAACGTTGCTGTAATGTTTCCGGTTCCCAGTACTTTTTTCAGCTCCGGTTCCGAAAGGTTTCTCACCTTTCCAAGTCTGGTAAAGTTCCATGTATTCGGAGCGTAATAGATTACAAGCAGATTCCCCTCAGAGAGAATCACATCACCCGCTCTGGTTGTAATATGCTCATCGTTATCAGGAAGCTGTACCCCGAAACTTCCGAACTTCTCCATATGCGCATAGTCCTTCATCTCCATTGTAATCGGCCCCTTCCGCAGCAGATCCTTTACCGCCTCCGCCGAGCTGTTCTCATACAGCTCCACTTCAATATCCGTTCCGTTTACCTCCATTACCATCATGGCTGATTCCTTCCTTTCTCGCTTTTTCCATGTTGCGTAGTTTCCACAGCCCACGCGCTCATGTGCGCGTCCTGTGTCCATTTGAATGTTACAGACTGGTCAGCACCGGGTTGTTCAGATAATCATAAACTCTGCGTACTTCACTGATTTTTCTTGTATCCAGCATGGACGGACAGTCTTTATCCAGTTTCGCGATCTGTTCCATATCGTCATCATCCAGTTCGAAATCCCAGATCGCAAGGCTTTCCTCCATCCGTTCTTTATGGACGGATTTTGGAATGACAATCACATTCTGCTGTACATTCCACCGCAGGATGATCTGCGCCGGTGTTCTTCCATGCTTTTGCGCAATTTCTTTCAGCACAGGTTCCTCAAACATCCCCTTCAGCCCTTCCGCGAAAGGCGCCCACGCCTGAGGCTGAACTCCTAGTTCCTTCATGACTTCCAGATCTTCTTTCCGCTGATAGTGCGGATGCCGCTCAATCTGATTAATCTGCGGTCTGTTTCCTGTATTTCTATTTCCTGTTCCTTCTCTGCCTCGCCGGTTTCTCTCACACGGTTTTACCCCCGCAGACAATCTTTCCCCGGGCCTGATCGTCATCCCTTATAATCTCTCCCACAGATGGAACATATATGGTTCCTGATTTCGGGTTCTTTATACTGTCTACCGGGGTGATGATCCTGGCTTCCACATCTGATTTTTCAAAGCAAAGGTCCGTATCGATCATCTCACAGTTCTTGAGTTTCAGATTTCTGCAGTAGCAGAACGGCTGGGTACCGATGATTTTACAGTTTTCCAGAGTAAGTCCATTCGAATACCAGGCAAGGTATTCCCCTTTGACCGTACTGTTTCGTACAACGACATTTTCTCCATGCCAGAATGCGTCTTTCGTGTCAAATGTACAGTGATCGAAAACCGCGTTTTTAATATACTGAAAGGAATATTTCCCTGTAAAATGCACATCTCTGAACGTCAGATTTTCCGAACGCATCATAAAGTATTCACTTACTGCCGATGTGTTCTCCATTCGGATATTTTTCACTGACCAGCCAAACTCCGGAGAGATGATATCACAGTCTCGAATCATCACGTCGCTGCATTCTCTCAGTGCCTTGATGCCATGCATCTTTGTGCCGGTGATCTCGACATGATCTGTATACCACAGAGCGGCACGGCAGTTTTCCGTCATCTCGCAGTCTGTTATTTTCAGTCCATGTACATGCCAGAACGGATAACGGAGATTAAAATAACATTGCTCTGTCGTAATGTCCGAGCATTCCTTACATGCGCTTTCTCCGTCTGCCGGTCCATCGAATGAACAGTTCCTTATTGTTAAACCGCGGCTTCCATAGAGAGCCCTCTCTTCATCAAATTTCTTGTTTTCTATCAGCATAATATAACTTCCTTTCAAATTTCGACCCGAATTCGGATCGAACCGTTATTCATTTCCTTTACAATTCTAATTATAAAAAGTCGCAATATAAATTACAAACAGTTATAATTCATCGTTTATCATCGTTTACAGGAATGATAAAACCTGTTATCATTAATCTGGTATCTGACTCTGCTCTGTCATACCGTACCACCGTATTTTTCATCTGTCCGGAAAGGAGAACACGCCATGATCGAAACACGCCTTCTGTCCTATTTTCTCGCTGTCGCAAGGGAACAGAACATTACCAGAGCCGCCCGCTCCCTCTTTGTCTCCCAGTCCACCCTGTCAAAACAGATGATGGATCTGGAAAAGCAGCTGGGCAGGCAGCTTTTTATCCGCGGAAAGCGGAAACTGACCCTGACCGAAGACGGTATCTTCTTCCGCAATCGTGCGAAAGAAATCATTGAACTTCTTGAGAATACCGAGACCGCGCTCCGGTCCGATGCCCAGAATCTGAGTGGAGATATTTCCATCGGCTGCGGAGAAACAGCCGCAATGGATCATATCGCCGCCATAATGGAGGATTTTCACCTCAGATATCCGGATGTAAAATTCCACACTTACAGCGGTGACGCAGATGCGGTACTGGATCGTATCGACAGGGGGCTGGCTGACATGGGGCTTCTTCTCGGTCCTCTCCGCCAGGAAAAGTATGACTATCTCAATCTTCATCAAAAAGACATCTACGGTCTTCTGATGAAAACAGACTGTGAACTTGCGAAACAGGATGTCATCAACATTGATCAGCTGAAAACACTCCCCGTCATTCTTGCCGATCAGACCTTTTTCGGTCATCAGGATCTGGACTGGTTCAGTTCGGACCATTCTGTTTTAAATGTAGTGGGAACATATAATCTGATCTATAATGCAACTTTCATGGTAGAGCACGGGATCGGGTATGCGCTCTGCCTGGACAGACTTGTCAATACAAAAGGGCGGAACCTTATATTCCGCCCCATCATCCCGGAGTTATCTGTTGACCTTTATATTGTCACGAAGAAATACCAGACATTTTCTCCGGCAGTAAAAGTCTTTTATGATCTGCTGAAGAAAAGCTGTACTGTTTCCTGATCCTGATTCATTGAAAACTTACGGTTCCTCTGTTTTATTTGAGATATTTTCTGAAGAACGCTTCCAGCTTGTCAAACGGAATGGCATTCCGGCCGCCTCCGTCATAGAGATCCGTGTGCACTGCCCCCGGAATCAGCAGCAGTTCTTTATTGCTCTTATCCGGATTATCCTTCACCATAGCGGCATATGCATCCTTCCCGAAATAACAGGAATGTGCCTTCTCGCCATGCATTATCAGGACAGCGCTTCTGATTTCATTGCTGTACTGCAGAATCGGCTGATTCATAAATGACATACAGCCTGTCACGTTCCATCCTCCGTTGGAATTGAGAGAACGTTTGTGGTATCCGCGCTCAGTTTTATAATAATCATAATAATCTTTCACAAAGAACGGCGCGTCCTCCGGAAGAGGATCCACGACTCCGCCTCCCAGCGCGTAAGTACCATTTCTGTAATCCTCCAGTCTCTGCGCGTTCAGAGCTTTCTTTTTCGTGTATCGGGCTTCCGGTGAATCCTCCGCGTCAAAGTACCCTTTTGCATTTACACGCGTCATATCATACATGGTAGAGGCCACGGTTGCCTTGATACGGGTATCCAGAGCGGCCGTATTAAGCGCCATTCCTCCCCATCCGCAGATTCCTATGATTCCGATCTTCTCCGGATCCACATCGTCCCGCAGGGACAGATAATCAACTGACGCCTGAAAGTCTTCCGTATTAATGTCCGGTGAAGCCACGTAACGGGGTTCGCCTCCGCTCTCCCCTGTAAATGAAGGATCAAATGCAATAGTCAGAAATCCGCGTTCAGCCATTGTCTGCGCGTACAGACCGGACGCCTGTTCTTTCACTGCTCCGAAAGGTCCGCACACTGAGATTGCAGCCAGTTTTCCCTCCGCGTTTTTCGGAATATACAGATCTGCAGCAAGAGTAATTCCATATCTGTTATGAAATGTCACTTTGCTGTGATTAACTTTATCGCTCTTTGGGAACGTCTTATCCCATTCCTGTGTTAAGTGAAGTTCTTCCATTTTATTCTACCTCCCTGTCTATCGGATAACTATATTATAAAAGTTTCCCGGAGGTATCGCAAATTGTTATTTTAAATATCATGCTATAGTTTTTATGAATATCACTGAATTCCTGTCGCAGGTGCCGGAATCATGTGGTTCTGTGCCGCGTCATCTGTACACCAATCTTCATATTCTCTCTGTTCTGCCTATTTCATTTCTTTTTCCCAGTAGCGGATTACATTCAACTGAGCCTCATCGCCAAGTTTCTCCATCGCCGCGATTTCTTCTGCTGACAGTTCAATGGCAGCGGCTTTTACAGCATCCTCTACCTGATAAACCTTTGTCACTCCGATAATCGGAAGTGTCCCCTTGGCAATTGCCCATGCCACCGGGATCTGTGCCGTTGCCACATGGTGACGGTCCGCAATCTTCTCCAGCTCTTTGTTCAGTTTTTCCAGCTTCGGAAGCATCGGATTGTAGGTCCTTCCCCGGTCAGAGTCTTCCGGAAACGGATGCTCCGTGTCGTATTTTCCTGTCAGCGCTCCCTGCTCCAGCACCATATATGAAAAGAAAATGATATCATTCTCCTTACAGTAATCCAGAATTCCTGAAGTCTCCGAAGAGCGGTTCAGAAGACTGTAATGATTCTGGATCGCTGAGATCTTCAGCCCCTCTTTTGCAAGGATATCAGCCGCTTCTTTGATCTCGGCCAGACTGTGGTTTGAAAGTCCGATCTTCCCGATCTTTCCGCTTTTTGCAAGAGGGATCAGTTCTTTCACCCACTTCGGCGCATCCATCGGATTATGAATCCAGTAAAAGTCCATATAATCCGTCCCCAGCAGTCTGGCGCTCTTTTCATACAGTGCGGTCACGGCATTCTCCGCTGACGGATCCGCGCACTGCGGAGTAAATTTATCAGAGATCATATAACTGTCTCTTGAAACTGTTGCCAGGAACTCTCCCAGAACTTTTTCAGATGTTCCCATCCCGTATGCATACGCGGTATCCCAGAGATTCAGTCCGTTTTTCATCGCCGCGTCAAATACCGGTCTGAGTGCTTCCGGTGTAAGATCTCCTCCGAACGTACCATCATTTCCCCACGCCCATGCTCCAAGAGCGATTCTGGGCATTTCTTTTATTTCTGCCATGTCTTATTCCTCCTTGTATCATATCAATTTATAACTGCAGGCTTTCCACCCACTCGCATCATTCTCCGTCTGTAACTTCCGCAATATCATTTGCCGAGATTCATGCATTTCCCGATTACATCGCCTGTGCGGAGATACTCATAGGTAGGCATCTCGAAAAGAACCGGCTTGAGCGTATGGTAATCTATTTTTCCCGCTTCGTTTAATACATTCTCTTCCGCATAAACGCCGTCAATCTTGCAGATAAAACTTTCAAATCCTTCTGTCTCATAAATGTCATCCACAACACAGTCCATCACAACCGGAGCCTCATCGATAACCGGCGCGCCTGTTCCTTCTGTATGATATGCAAACATTTCTGACTTGTCTGTCTTATTTCCGCTGACGCAGCCTGTCCTGTCTGCCTTTTCCAGCATTGCCTCATCTACGATATTCACGGTCAGAGCACGTGTCTCTTTAATTCCCTGATTGGTATAATGAGGTTTTGCAAGGCTGACCATGATCCGGTCATGGCCGATGATTCCCACATGTCCCACGAGGACATAATTCGGCTTTCCGTTTACCATTGTTCCTACTACTACAAGCGGTGTAGGATAAAGCGCAAGGCTTTTTCCGATATTCTTTTTCATGATTTTTACTTCCTTTCAGCTTTCATTTATTTCAGATTTCTTCCAAGGTTATAAGCCTGTTCCGGATATTTTGAGTGCTGTGTCATGGACGGTGTGCCACAGCCTTTTCCAAGTACCGTTCCCATATCCCTCAGGTTCAGATAATATACCAGCGTCTTATAGTGTGCCTCCAGCGCGTCAAATGTCCAGCCATCGCTGTTCCACGCCGCCGTCAGGAGAGCAGATTTCATCCGTTTTCGCTGAATACTGCTGTTAAACGCGCAGAAACGGTCAATCAGTATTTTGAGCTGCGCTGACATTCCGTAATAATACAGCGGTGTGACAAATGCCATCATATCCGCATCCAGAATATCCTGACGGAATTCCTCTACATCATCTTTCTGCACACACGGGCCTTCGTAACCACAGTGAATACATCCAATGCAGGGATGGATATCCGCATGGGCAGCATCGATCACTTTAACTGTATGATCTGCTTCTTCTTATAGGAGTGCTCACCGTAATCCGGAAAGTGACAGAGGCAAAGCA
>CALWBC010000174.1 GCA_944375755.1 uncultured Mediterraneibacter sp.
TTCCCCTGAAACACGGTAGAATGAAAATGTAGGCGAATGCCATATTTCATGAAAGAGGATATCGGATGAAGACAAAAAAGATGATTTTACTTCTGCTGGCACTGTTTTCAGCAGCTTTTCTGTTTGGATGCAAACAAAATGTAGGAACTCCGGAAGACAATGCGGTGGTAGAGGAACCGGAAGAGGGGGAGGAGCAGGAGGCACTGAACCGGCTTTTCGGGTTCGCGTGTCCGGATCTGACGGATCCATTTTATGAGGTGCTCAGGGATTCGGTCAGCACGGCGCTTGAGGATCAGGGAGACCGGATCATGGTGCGGGATGCTCAGCTGGATGCTTCTCTTCAGAATGAGCAGATCCAGGAGCTGATCGATGCGGGGGTCGAGGCGGTTGTTCTGTGTCCGGTTGACCCGGAAACCATTACAGAGGGGCTGGAACTTCTGAAAGATGCGGGAATTCCGGTTGTGAATCTGGATGTCAGGGTCAATGATACGGATCTGACCGATGCGTTTGTCGGCGCAGATGATTACAATGCGGGGCATGTATGCGGGGAAAACCTGCGGCTGAAACTTCCGGAGGGCGGAAAACTGGTAATCGTGGAATGCCCGGAAATCAGTTCGATTAATGAACGGATAACCGGATTTGAAGAGTCCGTGCGAAATGCAGGATTTGAAGTGGTCACGCGAATTAGCGCGGGCAGGGAAGAGAGTGACGTCCAGGGAGAGATGAGCCGGATTCTGGAGGAGTCGGCGGATATTGACGCGGTCATGTGCGGGGACGACAGAATGGCGGTTCAGGTGCTGGAGGCACTGGAGACTGCAGGTCGCAGCGATATTCTTGTGTACAGTGTGGACGGGTCGCCGGCGATAAAAACAGCGATAGCGGATCCCGAAAGTCCGATGGAAGGCGTGGGAGCGCTCTCACCGATCAACATGGGAAAAACCGTGGTGAAAACGGCGTCCGCAATACTGGACAAAGGGGTTTATGAAACAGAAATCAGTGTGGAAACGTTCTTTATTAATCGGGAAAATGTAGACATGTATGGAACAGACGGCTGGCAGTAGAAAGGAACGGTAAATGAAAAAAGTGAAAGGAAGGCCACAGCCATTTGGCGCGGCGGTTGAGGGGAAAAAAGCTAATTTCGCGATCCAGGTACCTGCGGGAAAGACCTGTGAGCTTCTTTTATACCGGGAGGGAAAGTCTCACCCGGCATATACGTTCGAGATGCCGGAAGAGGAAGGAATCGGCGAGGTACGTTATCTGGCGGTTGATGAGATCGAACCGGAAAAATATGAGTATAACTTCATGATCGGGGATAAGGTTGTCATCGATCCTTATGTGAAGGAAATATCCGGGAAAAAGGTTTTTGGCAGGAAAAGAGAGGACAGGGAAACACATCAGGTCAGAGGAAAGCTGGTTTCGCCGGATTATGACTGGGAAGAGGACAGAAGGCTGCATCTTCCATGGAGCGAAGTCATTGCATACAGTCTCCATGTACGCGGTTTTACGAAACACAGTTCTTCAAAGGTAAAGCACAAGGGCACCTATCTTGGAGTGGTCGAAAAACTGCCCTATCTCAAAGAGCTCGGGATCAACCAGATTCAGTGTATGCCGGTATATGAATTTGAGGAATGCACGGGTGCGAAGATCAATTACTGGGGATACGGGCCCGCATATTATTTTGCGCCCAAAGAGTCGTATGCTGCCGGAAATTCCGCGGTGCGCGAGTTAAAAGATATGGTGAAGGCGTGCCACAGAGAAGGAATAGAAGTTGTCCTTGAGATGCCTTTTGACGAGGATGTTTCCGCGCAGACGGCGCTTGAATGCCTTCGTTTCTACATGATGGAATATCATATCGACGGCTTTATCGTAAATCCGTACCGGATTCCCTGGGATATGCTGCAGGCAGACCCCTTTCTCAAGGATATCAAGCTGATCCGGAAGGATGATGCATTTCAGAATACCATGCGCTGTTTCCTGAAGGGCGATGAAAATATGGTCAACGGTGTGATCTGGGCGCTGAGGCATAATTCCGGAACAGACGGAAAGTGCAATTATATTACGGCTCAGACCGGATTCACGCTGTGGGATCTTGTCTCTTATGACAGCAAGCACAATGAGGAAAACGGGGAGAACAATACGGATGGCCCGGACTATAACTACAGCTGGAACTGCGGAGCAGAGGGCCCCAGCCGCAGGCGGGCAGTCATGGAGCTTCGGAAAAATCAGGTGCGCAACGCGTTCTATCTGCTGCTGACAGCTCAGGGCACGCCATGCATTCTGGCAGGAGATGAGTTCTGCAACAGCCAGAAGGGAAATAATAATGTATACTGTCAGGATAATGAGATCGGCTGGGTGAACTGGAGCAGGCTGAAGACGGATGATTCTCTGTTCCGGTTCGTAAAAGCGCTGATCGAGTTCCGAAAGAAACACCGCTGTCTGCACCGCGAAGCGGAACTGGAAGGTCTGGACCGCGCGGCGTGCGGTGTTCCGGATGTTTCCTATCATGGGGAGAACGCATGGCAGGTGAAAGCGGAAGTCTCAAGCAGACAGCTGGGTGTCATGTATTCCGGAGCGGATATGGACTGCGCGGAGTGTTTTGCCGCGTACAATATGCACTGGATTCCTCATGAATTTGCGCTTCCCTCTCCGGGAAAAGACAAGAAATGGATGCTTGCGGCAGACACGGAAAACGGAGTGCTGGAGACTCCGGCGGAACTGGAGAGCCAGAAGACCATAGAGCTCAGGGAGAGAAGCATTTCCCTGCTGATCAGTGTGAAAGTAAAAAAGAGTCCTGTGCGGAGCAGGAAAAAGAAAAAAGAGGATAAGGACGGCGGACAGGAGAAACAATGAAGGCAATACAGCATTTTTGTACGATCACAAAGCATAAAATCATCGTCATGAAGGAGTGCTTCAAAGTCGGACTCTACCGACAGGGACTGCTTCACGATCTGTCAAAATACAGCTGGACGGAATTCCGGGTGGGATGCAGATACTATCAGGGAACCAGAAGCCCGAATAATGCGGAGAGAGAAGCCAGGGGATATTCTTCTGCCTGGCTCCACCACAAAGGGAGAAACAAACATCACTATGAATACTGGATTGATTACAGTCTGGACGGGAAAAAAGTGCTGGCAGGGATGAAAATGCCTGTCAATTATGTTGTCGAGATGTTTCTTGACCGTATTGCGGCAAGCAAAGTGTATAAGGGAAAAAATTACCGGGATACGGATCCGCTGGAATATTACGAAAACGGGAAGGCCGGGGATCTGATGCATCCGGAGACAAGGGCGCTTCTCGAGAGACTTCTCCATATGCTTGCAGAACAGGGGGAAGAGAAGACCTACCGGTTTATCAGAAAAAAAGTGCTCAGACGAAGATACAGATGGCAGAAAAAGAGGATGTAGACAGCTGCATCCTTTTTTTCTGCCATCTGTTTTAAATAACCGTGTCAGTTGATATTCCGGATTATTCCGGATAATACATCTGAGCATCCTGAATATCCGTCAGGACATTCTTTAAATATTTCCGCGCCAGATATTTTGCCATGGGAAGATTCATATCCAGATAGTTTCCGCAGTCCCTGGGAGACGCTCCGGGAATCTCCCCCTCATATGACGCGATAAAAGCATACATTTCTTTTAACAGAGGCACGATATCCGCAGAAGTGTAGTCGCCGGCCAGAAGGAGGTAAAATCCGGTGCGGCATCCCATCGGTCCGAAGTAGATCACCTGGTCTTTGTAGTCCGGATGATTCCGAAGAAATGTTGCGCCCAGGTGCTCGATGGTGTGTACCTCCGCCGTGTTCATAACCGGTTCATCGTTGGGACTCGTCATGCGGAGATCAAAAGTTGTGATGACAGAGCCGTTTACCGTATCTTTTCTCGATACATATACACCCGGTACGAGCCGGATATGGTCAACTGTAAAGCTTGCTATTTTTTCCATACTGTTTCAGATCCTTTCCCGGCAGACAGCCTGAACCTGCTGTTGGCCTGCCGTCCTGTATAAGTTAAAGTTCATATGTATTATAATCTCATGCTCGGAAAATAACAAGCCATATTGACTTCTGCGCAGGTCCGTGAGTATACTGTTTGTGCGTGAACAAAAGCGAAAGGAGAGATCTTTTATGATGATATATATGATCCGTCACGGGGAGACGGAATGGAACCGGATTCACAAGGTGCAGGGGCATACGGATATCCCGCTGAACGAATACGGCAGACATCTGGCAGAGGAAACCGCAGAGGGCATGAAAGAGATTCCCCTGGATCTGGGATATACAAGTCCGCTGCTCCGCGCCAGGGAAACAGCGGAGATCATAATCGGCAGCCGCGATATTCCGCTCTATGATGAGGAGCGGATCAAAGAGATCGGCTTTGGAAGATATGAGGGCATGTATACCGGAGGCGAAAACAAAGACGCACAGGGGGAGGCGTTCAACAGGTTCTTCAGCGATACGGCTCATTACATACCGCCGGAAGACGCGGAAACCGTGGAACAGCTGTATGAGAGAACCGGAGATTTCCTGAAGGAAATATGTGCAAGAGAGGATCTGGCGGACAAAAATATTCTGGTATCCACTCACGGGGCGGCCATGACCGCGCTTTTAAACCGGATCAAGGGAAATCTGTCTGTCGCTGACTTCTGGAAAGATGAAGTTCCGCCAAACTGTTCGGTAACAATGGTGGAAGTAAAGAACGGCACTGCAAAGATCGTGAAGGAAGGAATGATCTATTATAAAGAAGCGGTAAAACACTGGAAGACAGTCTGAAATACAGATCTTCCCGCTTGTTCCCTGTCGGAAAAATTCAGAATTATATATGAAATTCCCTGTATTGATGATACAATAACGGTATAGTAATGAAAGCGGAAAGGGTTGGTGGTACTTATGAAGCTTACGTTTGTTGGTGCAGCCCATGAAGTTACGGGGAGTTGTCATTTTCTCCAGGCCGCAGGAAAAAACATCCTGATTGACTGCGGTATGGAACAGGGACCGGATCTCTATGAGAATCCGGGACTCCCGGTCAGAGAGGATGAGATCGATTATGTATTCCTCACTCATGCGCATATTGATCATTCGGGAATGCTGCCAAAGCTTGCGAAAAACGGTTTTAAAGGACAGATATTCGCGACTTTCGCCACTGTGGATCTGTGTAACATCATGCTTCGTGACAGTGCGCATATCCAGGAATTCGAGGCGGAATGGAGAAACCGGAAAGGAAGAAGGGCGGGGAAACCGGAGTATGAACCGGTATATGTAATGCAGGATGCTCTTGCGGCCATTGAACTTCTTGTTCCGTGCCAGTATGGGGAGACGATTACGATCTGTGACGGTATTCAGATCCGTTTTACGGACGTGGGACATCTGCTTGGTTCAGCCAGCATTGAAGTGTGGGCAACGGAGAACGGTGTGACGAAGAAAATTGTATTTTCCGGTGATGTGGGAAATGTGGATCAGCCGATTATCAAGGATCCCAGCTACACGACGTCGGCAGATTATGTTGTGGTGGAATCCACATACGGCGACCGTATTCATACGGCCGAGAAGCCGGATTATATCGGTGAATTTACGAGAATTATCAGGGAAACGTTTGACCGGGGAGGAAATGTGGTGATTCCTTCGTTCGCAGTCGGAAGAACACAGGAGATGCTCTATTTCATTCGTGAGATCAAAGAGAAGCATCTGATTCCCGAATATGAAGATTTTGATGTCTACCTGGACAGTCCCCTCGCGATTGAGGCGACAAAGGTGTTTACCATGAATATGAGGGACTGTTTTGATGAGGAAGCGCTGGAACTGGTGAATTCCGGGGTGAATCCTCTTGTATTTCCGGGGCTTCACACATCGACGACAAGTGAAGATTCCAGGATGATCAATTTTATTGAGAAGCCGAAGGTGATTATCTCCGCATCAGGCATGTGCGACGCGGGCAGGATCCGTCATCACCTGAAACACAATCTCTGGAGACCGGAGTGTACGGTGCTGTTTGTCGGGTATCAGGCGGCCGGCACGCTGGGGCGCAAGCTTCTGGAGGGAGAGAAGAATATCCGGCTTTTCGGTGAAGAGATCGAAGTTCATGCCCGGATCGAGAGTCTTCACGGTGTCAGCGGACACGCGGATATGAACGGACTCCTCAAATGGATCGGTGCGTTCCAAACGCCGCTTCAGAGAGTGTTTGTGGTTCACGGCGAAGACGAGGTGACAGACAGATTTGCGGCCATGATCAGTGAAAAATTCGGCTGCAGTACATGGGCGCCTTATCCGTGCTGTGAAGTGGATCTTATGACAAATGAGATTATCAGTGAGGGCGTCCGTATTCCGGTAAAGGCGAAGAAGACGGCACAGCGCAGGGCAGATACGGCGTTTGAACGGCTGGTTGCCGCAGGAAAGAGACTCCTCGATGTGATTTACAGCAGCGAAGGGCTTGCCAATAAAGATAAGGCGAAATTCGAGACACAGATCAATAATCTGGCGGACAAGTGGGAGAATTGAGCCGGAACAAAAGAAATGTCAAGGTCTAAAAGTTTATAAAATTTTCCGCCATCCGGAATAGCCGGCTCCTTAAGTGAGAATCATTTTAAGTAGAAAATGCTTAGGAGGATTCTTGCGATGATGGGAAACAAAGTAGAACTGTGCGGTGTAAATACATCGAAACTTCCACTTCTGAAAGAGGAGGAGAAAGCAGAGCTTTTTGAGAGGATCAAAGCCGGAGACGAGGAAGCGAGAGAAAAATATATCAAAGGAAACCTGCGCCTGGTACTCAGTGTGATCAAGCGGTTTGAGGGAAGCAGTGAAAACGCGGATGATCTGTTCCAGATCGGATGCGTAGGACTGATGAAAGCGGTGGATCATTTTGATCCGACAAGGCTTGTGAAGTTTTCCACTTATGCTGTCCCCATGATCATCGGAGAGATCAGGCGCTATCTGCGTGATAACAGTCCGATCCGTGTCAGCAGGTCGCTCCGGGATACTGCTTATAAGGCGATCTATGCAAAAGAAGGGTATATCAGAAAATATATGAAAGAGCCGACCGTTCAGGAAATTGCGGATGAAATCGGGATCTCCAAGGAAGACATTGTATTTGCACTCGATGCGATTCAGATGCCCATGAGTCTCCAGGAACCGGTCTACAGTGACGGCGGGGATACGCTCTATGTGATGGATCAGGTCAGTGACAGAAAAAACAAGGAAGAAAACTGGGTGGAGGAACTGTCGCTGGAAGCGGCCATGGAACGGTTGAACGAGAGGGAGCGGTACATCATTACACTTCGCTTTTTTGAAGGAAAGACGCAGATGGAAGTGGCGGAACAGATCAGAATCTCCCAGGCCCAGGTGAGCAGGCTTGAGAAAAACGCGTTGAAGACAATGAGAAGGTATCTTCTCGGAGAATAGGAGAAAGAGGAAAGAAAACAATTGAAATTTTCATGGCTTCATACTATCATAGAAAAAGAAAAACAAAGAGAGGAAGTTAGAAGCCATGTATAAAGCCTGTGTATTTGATCTTGACGGCACACTGACGGACACGCTGGATTCACTGATTTATTCTGTAAACGAGACGATGAAGGAGATCAGCCTGCCGGCGATTACTGATGAACAGTGCAGAAAATATGTCGGAAACGGCGCGAGAGTTCTCATTGAAAAGACACTTCGCGCATCCGGGGACGAGAGTCTCTCCCATTTTGACGAGGCGTTTGCCGCATATCAGAGAATCTTTGACAAAAACTGCATGTATCATGTAAAACCATGCCAGGGAATCCCGGAACTTCTGGACTTTCTGAAGAGCAGGGGAATCAGGCTGGGAGTTCTTTCAAACAAGCCGGACCGCCAGGCGGTTCATGTTGTGGAGGACGTGTTCGGGAAGGATGTTTTTGATCATATTCAGGGACAGATTGACGGAGTACCGAGGAAACCGGATCCGACAGCACTTCTTTCCATGGCAGAACGGTTCGGCGCAGCGCCGTCGGAGACGCTCTATGTGGGAGATTCGGAAGTGGACGTGGCGACAGGAAAGGCAGCCGGGATGGATACGGTTCTCGTGCTGTGGGGCTTCCGTTCCCGCGAGGAACTTAAGGAGGCCGGAGCTTCCGTAATGGTTGAATCAGCAGAGGAAATCAGTAACATTGTGAGAGAACAGGAGGAGAAAAATGGGTGAGTACAGTGAAGAATGCCTGAAAACATTTCTGAAAAATCAGGATAAGCTGTTCGATGAGCCGGTAGCACAGAATCTGGAGGAGGCGGAGGCGTTTCTCGAAGACTGTATGGCAGTAGTGGTGGAATCGATCAGTGAGGTGAGGGAGTTCTTTGAGGAGGAAGGCGTGGACGTGGATGGCATGACGCCGGATGAACTGGAAGAAGCTTCGGAAGTGTTCCCTCTGCCGGATGGAAAATATCTGATTGTAGAAGGGTAAGTCTTTGTTTCAGGCCGGACAGGACAAAACAGAGAAAAGAAGAAGCAAAAGCCGCAGGAATTATTCCACTGCGGCTTTTTCAACGGCTTCTTTGACGGCATCCAGGATAATCTGCGATGTATACGGGGTATCATCTGAGAGGGCCACATCGTCCAGCGACTGCGATTCATAGATCTGATCGGCAATGTCTTCGATGGCGGGCTCAATAAGTGGAAACATGGCTGTCACAGTCTCATCCAGATTGGAAAAACGGATGGAGTTTATATGTGATTCATCTACGGCAACCTCTACCTCCAGGTTGGTGTTGTTCAGTGTCAGGGTGGAGGTGTAGATGCCCGGATTGTACCGGTGCCCGGTATCTGACCGGTCAGACTGACCGTCCGGGCGGAACATGATGAACAGCAGGATGATCAGAAGAATGCCAAGTGCCGCAAAGATGGCAGTGTAGATGATCTCCTTCATATGCAGGACAACGATTTTAGTTCTGGAACCCATAGAGTAACCTCCCGAAATATTTGGCTGCCGTTTTACGGCGGTCCGCTTTTTTTATAAGTGTATGACTGAAAAAGGAAAAATATTCACGGCTTATACGTGACAAAGCGCTGCGGATACTGTACAATATACCGGAATATGCATGCCGGAATGAACTTTTGGAAGAAGCGGAATGCAGGGATCAAAGAACAGGAAGGAAGACGGAAGATGTTTATAATAACTGGACTTGGTAATCCGGATAAACAGTATGAAGGAACACGTCACAATGTCGGTTTTGATGTAATAGACAGGCTGGCGGATAAATACAATATATCTGTAGACACGAAAAAACACCGGGCATATATCGGAAAGGGAATAATAGAAGGACAGAAAGTGATTCTGGCAAAGCCTCAGACATATATGAATTTGAGCGGGGAAAGCGTCAGAAGTCTTGTTGACTATTATAAAATTGACCCGGAACAGGAACTGCTCGTCATCTATGATGATATTGATCTCGGCGTGGGCAGTCTCCGGATCCGTGAAAAGGGAAGCGCCGGCGGACACAACGGCATCAAGAACATTATCGCGCATCTGGGAACCCAGGTGTTTCCGCGCATTCGTGTGGGCGTGGGAGAGAAACCGAAGGGGTATGATCTGGCGGATTATGTGCTCGGACATTTTTCAAAGGCAGAGCGGGAGCTGATGGATCAGGGCTATGACAACGCGGTTCACGCGGCCGGCCTGATTGTTTCCGGGGAAATCAAAGAGGCGATGAACGAGTACAACCGGAAAAAGAGAGAGGAAAGATGATTTATGCAGGCTTTACTGGCTCCGCTTGATGAGCTGGCGGATTTTCAGGAAATTCTGAGAGACAGAAAAAAAGGACGGGGTATCATACAGATTGCAGGGTGTGTAAATACGCAGAAAACCCATCTGATGTATGCGCTTGGCGATGGCTTTGAATACAGAGTCATCGCTTTTTCCAGTGAGGAAAAGGCGAAGAAAGCCTATGAAGAATACCGGATTTTCACAGATCAGGTGTATCTGTATCCTGCGCGGGATCTTCTTTTTTATCATGCGGATATCAAGGGAAAAACGCTGACAGATCAGCGTATGGAAGTCCTGCGCGCGCTGATTGAGAAGAAAGAGGGGGAAACGGTCACGGTTATTACCACTCTTGACGCGTTTCTGGACGGGCTGCCCTGTCCGGAGGAGATCAGAACGCAGAAGATCTGCATAGAGGGGGACGGAGTACTTGATTTTACGAAGCTTCAGGAAGAGCTGTCAGCTCTTGGATATGAGAGGGTCAGCCAGATTGAGGGCACCGGACAGTTTGCGGTGAGGGGCGGAATCATCGACGTGTTCCCGCTTACGGAGGAGCTTCCTGTCAGGATCGAACTGTGGGGGGACGAGATTGACTCGATCCGCAGCTTTGATGTGGAGAGTCAGAGGTCTGTGGAAAACCTGGACCGGGTAACCATTTATCCGGCATCGGAAAACTGGAAGGAGGGGCTTGGAGCTGTCTCTTTTCTTGCGTATTTCCCAAAGGAAAGCAGCATTTTATTTCTGGATGAACCGCAGCATCTGCAGGAAGCGGCGGAAGCTGTGGAGCAGGAGTATTTTCAGAGCCTGGAGAGCCGGATCGATGCGGGGATGGAAGAAAAGGAAGAGGAGCTGACCGTATTTCGGACCAGGGATATTATCTCTGAGATGAACAGCTGTTACGGGATCGGCATGACAACGCTGGAATCAAAATGCGGCCTGTTCCATGTGCGCCGGACCTGCAGTATACAGGCCAAAGGAGTCAATCCGTACAACAACAGTTTTGAACTGCTGACAAGGGATCTGAAGCGTCTGAAGAGAAACGGATACCGGGTCGTGCTTCTTTCCGCCTCCAGGACGAGGGCAAAACGTCTGGCGGAGGATCTGCGCGACTATGATCTGAGCAGCTTCTACAGTGATGACATGGAACGTCAGGTTAATCCGGGGGAAATAATGGTCTCCTGCGGATATGCGTCTGAGGGATATGAGTATCCGATGCTGAAGTTTATGGTGATTTCCGAGTCAGATATATTCGGACGCAGAAAAAAGAAGAAGCGCCGCAGAAGATATGAGGGGCAGAAGATCCAGGATTTTGCGGAGCTGAAACCGGGGGACTATGTTGTCCACGAAAATCACGGTATCGGAGTCTATCAGGGAATTGAGAAGATCGAAGTAGATAAAGTTGTGAAAGACTACATGAAGATCTCCTATGCCGAAGGAGGCGTGCTGTATATTCCTGTGGCTCAGATGGACCTGATTCAGAAATACGCCGGCGCGGACGCGAAAAAACCCCGCCTGAACAAGCTGGGAACCGTTCAGTGGGGAAAGACGAAAAATCAGGTAAAGAAAGCCGTGCGCGCGGTAGCGGAAGATCTGGTGAAACTGTATGCCACAAGGCAGCAGTCAGAAGGCTTTGTCTATGGACCGGATACTGTGTGGCAGAAAGAGTTTGAAGAAATGTTCCCCTTTGAGGAGACGGAAGACCAGCTTCAGGCTATTGAGGATACGAAACATGACATGGAGAGCACCAAGATCATGGACCGGCTGATCTGCGGCGATGTCGGATACGGGAAGACCGAGATTGCCATCCGCGCCGCTTTTAAGGCGGTTCAGGAGGGAAAGCAGGTGGTATTCCTCGTTCCCACTACGATTCTTGCGCAGCAGCATTATAATACATTCGTGCAGAGGCTGAAGGATTTTCCGGTGCGGATTGATCTGATGTGCCGTTTCCGTACCGCGGCTCAGCAGAAAAAGACAGTGGAGGATCTGAAGAAAGGCCTGGTGGACATTGTGATCGGAACCCACAGGGTGCTGTCAAAGGATGTGGAATTCAAAGATCTTGGCCTTTTGATCATTGATGAGGAACAGCGTTTCGGCGTAGCGCACAAGGAGAAGATCAAGAAACTGAGAGAGAACATTGATGTTCTCACACTGACGGCAACGCCGATTCCGAGAACTCTTCATATGAGCCTGATCGGAATCCGTGATATGAGTGTGCTGGAGGAAGCGCCTCATGACCGGATGCCGATTCAGACATATGTCATGGAATACAACGACGAGATGGTCCGGGAAGCCATTGAGAGGGAACTTTCCCGCGGCGGACAGGTATACTATGTATATAACCGGGTCAGTGATATCGCCGATGTGGCCGGAAAAATCCAGCAGCTTGTGCCGGATGCGACAGTCTCCTTTGCCCATGGACAGATGAGAGAACGGGAACTGGAAGATATCATGTATGATTTTATCAACGGGGATATCGACG
>CALWBC010000175.1 GCA_944375755.1 uncultured Mediterraneibacter sp.
TACTAATCAATAGTCGTTGTTATCTCTCTAATCTTTATACAATGCAGTTGTTTTCACCCGCTAATTGCTAATTTTAGGGTGGCTTGTTTGCTATACACTTTTTTGGTGGTTTACCTCTACTTCTTTGTTTCAAACTTGTGTCCTCCTCTTCTTAAAAAGCCCGGAGCTTTCTGCTGCTTTCAAACTCATTTTCCACGGAAATAAAAAAAGGTGTCAAGCAAGACGATAAGCCGGGTTATGTCGTGGACAATCATCTGTCTAGGCACGGCGTCGCCGCCGTGCTCGAGCGACCTACCTGAGACGTGACGGGCCGCCACACTGTCTCTTACTCGGTCTTGCTTCGGATGGGGTTTACATGTGCCCTCTCTGTTACCAGCGAGGCGGTAGTCTCTTACACTGCCTTTCCACCCTTACCCCGGAGCGGGCATTGCAGCCTGCTGCCGGGGCGGTTTATTTCTGTTGCACTGGCCTTGGAGTCACCTCCACCGGACGTTATCCGGCATCCTGCCCTGTGAAGCCCGGACTTTCCTCGTCTGCGGCCTTTCGGCACCTGCAGCCGCGATTGCCTGTCTTACTTAACACAATTTTTGATTATACTATATTTCTCTCCAAAAATCTACTGTTACTTTCAGTTGCTTCGTGTATTAATTTCACCCGCTCTCCCAGCATCCGGCACAGATCCGGGATCACTTTTTCGAATTCCGCTCCGTACCACCGCGGATTTTCAGAGGATGCAGTTGCCTCGATGCATGCCACCACATAATCAGCGGCAATTGTCAGTGCATCTCCCAGAGCCAGCCCCCTCATCAGACCTCCTGTCACAGTCGATGCGAAAATGTCACCTGTTCCGTGATAGGACTGGCTGCACCACTTTGTAAAATAAGTAAATTCTTTTCCCTCACGATCCAGGGAGGCTACTCCCAGTCTGCCCGGCTCAAAACTTACACCGGTCAGAACCGCCGTACCGCAGCCAAGTTCCAGAAGCCGCTCCAGCATCTCCCGGATATAGGTTCTGTCATATGCTGTTTTGTAAGGCATGCCGGTAAGGAGCGCGGCTTCGGTAATGTTCGGCAGAATGATATCCGCTTTTCTGCAGACTTCAGCCATGGCTTTCGGAAAACTGCTGTCAAACGCGGGATACAGATTCCCGTTATCCGCCATAGCCGGATCCACAATTACAAGGGTTCCGCTTCCGGTAAACCGTTTCATAAATCGAACGACCTGCCCGCACTGTTCCCCTGACGCCAGATATCCGGTGTATATCCCGTCAAAAGTCAGGTTCTCCTTCTCCCACATATCGGATATGGGCTGAATCTGATCCGAAAGATCCGCACAGGTAAAGTCCTGAAACATGGTATGATTTGAAAGAACCGCCGTTGGCAGTATGCCGCACTCCACACCCATTGCGGAAATAACCGGGAGCGCAACCGTGATGGAACAGCAGCCGATACACGAAATGTCCTGAATTGTTACAATTCTCTTCATAGTGATATTCCTCTCCTTAAAGGGAAAAGCGGATTTCAATCATCCGCTTGCCGTATTCTCTAAGTAAGAGTATATCAGATATGGTCCGGTTTAAAATGGCCAGAAACGCATTTTCTTACCAGGCCAGTTTTTCCCCATATCTCTTCTGTTTTCTTTTTTCCTTTTCTGCCGCTGGTATTGTCAGTTCTGTCCCGCGCCTTCGTCCGCGATCAGATTGTTTCCGTCTGCCGCCGTAGTCGCAAGTTCATCGCAGCGCTCATTCTGAGGGTGTCCGTCATGGCCCCTGACCCAGTGAAAGGATGTATCATGACGTTCTTTCGCGGCAAGAAGACGTTTCCACAGATCTACGTTCTTAACCGGCTCATTCTTGCCCCTCTTCCATCCTTTTCTGATCCATCCGTCCACCCAGTGCTGGTTGAACGCGTTTACCACATACTGGGAATCCGAGTATACTTCCACCGTGCAGGGACGATTCAGGACTTCCAGCCCCGCGATCACCGCCATCAGTTCCATCCGGTTATTCGTAGTTCTGATGTACCCCTGGGAAAGTTCCTTTACATGCAGTTTCCCTTTTGAATCCACGTATTCGAGCACGGCTCCATAGCCGCCCGGTCCGTCCGGATTTCCTCTTGCAGCCCCATCCGTATATAGTTTCACAAGCATGTTCTATCCTCTTTTCCGACCGGCGAACCAGCTCCCTGCGGACAGCTCGCCCGGTCTCTTATTCTATGTCAGTCTCTTCTTCTCTCCATGATTCTCCCGTTAAGGTCATTCTTCCAGCAGAAACTGCTGCCCCTCCCGCTCTATCTTCACGATGCGGTCCCGGTAATCCCGGGTACATTCTTCCAGCATAAGGCGATCGCAGACCGAATAATTCCCCCAGAAATGCATGGGGAAAACATATTTCGTCCTGGTCCGCTTCATAAAACAGTCGATTCCCCAGCAGTACTGCTCGCCCAGCCTGGGATCCACGGGCACAAAAGCCACATCGATCTTCTCGGGCTGAAGCTTATTGATTTCCGACTGATAGGATCTGCGCATTCCGGTGTTATACTCATCCGGTTCTCCTTCCCAGTGCCACCAGTTCAGATCCCCTGCGTGATAGAAGGTATCTCCCTCACGATCCTTAACCAGGAATGCCACTCCCTGATCATTTGACCGCAGAGTCCGTATCCTGCACTCGCCCACTGTTATTTCTTCACATGGTTCTATCACGGTCACATCATCACCGCTCTCCGGCGGAAGATCAGAGGAAAGGATATAATGCACTTCCTCAAACGTTTTTCGAAGATTATAGATGGACTTTCCGTAATGGTCATAATGCGCATGGCTGACAAATACATACATTTTCTTTTTTTCATTGATTGCCGGAAATACCCCTTTATAGTAGTCAAACAGGAAGTATTCTCTGTCTGTCTCCACCAGAAAGCCGCTGTGTCCCAGATATGTCACTTTTATCATAAGCTCAGATTCTCCACAACCTGCACGATTTCCGGCAGAATATACTCCATGTCCTCTTTCGCTGTCTTTGCGCTCTCCGGAAGATTCATCATCAGTGTCTTCTTCCGGATCCCCGCCTGAAGCCGCTCCAGCATGGATTTTTTCGAGTACCGCAGATTATACGCGCGGAGCGCCTCCCCGATCCCGGGAAGCAGACGGTCCGCTACATCTGTAAGGGCGTCCGGCGCACATTCATCCTCCATGTACCCGGAAGCGCCCGTTGTCAGAATCAGATCCACCGATCCGGAATCCGACAGCTGCCTCATCACTGCGGCCACCACTTCCCGCTCCTGGGGAAGCAGTCCCGCCGCCTTCACCTCAAACCCAACATGTTCCAGCATCCGCTTCAGTGCGGATGCCGCCGCGCTCTCTGCTTTCGCCTTGTAAGCGCCGGTATCTATTGTAAATATCGCTGCTCTCATCGTCTGTACCCCTTTCTGTCTTTCTCCCCGTAAATCCATTCATTACCTGTTTTTCCGCCCGGCACATCTCTATACTCCCAGGATTCTCTGTGAAACGCTGTTCGCGTGCCGGTAGACCGTCTCCGGCGTATCGCCGATATAGAACCTGCCGTCTCTGTACAGTACTTTTCCGTCAATCATGGTCAGAATCACATTCTGCTTGCTGGCACTGTACACAATATTCTTTTCGATATTATTGTGAAGCGGCTGCATGTTCGGCTGCATCAGATCAAGAAGAATCAGATCCGCCCGTTTGCCCTCTGCAATCGTATCACAGTCATTAAGACCCATGGCATAAGCGCCGTTTTTCACCGCCATATCAAGCACATCCTTTGCAGGCACCGCCTCCGGATCATCGCAGAACACTTTCTGAAGCCCTGTCACAAGGAACATCTCCCGGAACATATCAAGACAGTTGTTGCTCGCCGGTCCGTCCGTACCGATGGCAACCGGAATTCCCAGGTCCAGATATTTTTTCACGGGAGCGATTCCGCTTGCGAGCTTCAGGTTGGAAGCCGGGTTTGTCACCACATACATGCCGCGCTTTTTCAGAATGTCAAAATCGCTCTCATCCATATGCACTCCATGGAAGATCCCGCCGCCGTGGCGGAACAGTCCGAGGGAATCCATGTAAGCCACAGGAGTCATGCCTGTTTTCTCCCGGCATTCCTCCACTTCTTTCTTCGTCTCGGAACAGTGGACAAATACCGGCTCCTTATATTTATCCGCCAGCGCCGCCAGTGATTCCATCAGTTCCCGTCCGGTTGTATATTCGGCGTGGAATCCGATCCTGTAGGAGAGCAGATTCTCCTGATTGTAGTGCAGATAATCATTCTCCACATCCTCAACCGTACCTCCGAAATCATTGATATCCCCGCAGAATACCATACGGAAACCGGTCTCTTTTGCCGCATCGCCGCTGTAGCTCTTCAGCTTGTACATGTCAAAAGCAGATGTAATCCCGCTGGTCAGGTATTCCATGACAGCAAGTTTGGTCAGCCAGTAGATGTCATCGCCTGTCAGCTTCGCCTCAGCCGGAAATACTTTGTCGAACAGCCATTCCTGCAGCTTCATGTCATCCGCATAAGAACGAAGAAATGTCATGGGTGAATGCGTGTGCGCGTTTTTAAATCCCGGCATCAGCAGATTGCCCCCTGCATCAATCTCCTCGTCCCAGCCTTTTTCCCTGGCATCCCGGTCCGGACGCTCCTTCTCTTTCTGAGCCTGTCCATCTCTGCCGTAAGCTGTCACAGACGTAATCCGTCCGTCTTCTATGCCGATTTCTCCGTCAAAAATGGCTCTGTCCTTTTCCATTGTAAGTATCTTTGCATTATAAATTCTTGTCCTCATTGTGTCTCCTTCTCTCTGTCATCCGGTTACTCCGATCGCCGTATTCACATGTTTCGTATGCTTTCCGTTACCAGCCGCTCAAACTCTTCCGCGCGCCGGTTCGCCACCTCCTGTACATCAAGATGGCTCAGCTCTTCCTCTGACAGACCGCTTGCCATATTCGAGATACAGGAAATTCCGCAAACACGCACTCCCGCATGCCGCGCTGCAATCGCCTCACAGGCCGTGCTCATTCCCACGGCATCCGCTCCCAGCAGAGCGTACATCCGAATCTCCGCCGGACTTTCAAAATTGGGGCCTGTAGTCTGAACATATACCCCTTCCTGCAGATCGATTTTTTCCTTCGCAGCTGTCTTCCGGATCAGTTCCTGCAGCTGTATATCATAGATATGTGTCATATCCGGGAACCGGTCTCCCAGCTCCGATACGTTCTCCCCGATCAGCGGTGAAGGAACGAAACTGGATATCTGATCCGTAATCAGCATAAAATCGCCGACCCGGAACTTCCGGTTCATTCCCCCGGACGCATTGGTCAGGAAGAGAATTTCAATTCCCATCCGCTTCATCAGCCGTGTGGGAAGAACAACATCTTCCATT